>CAZEPC010000521.1:0-3271 GCA_964513765.1 uncultured archaeon | reverse complement strand
ATATTGAGGCTTGTGGTTTTTTCTTTTTTGAAACTCCCTCTACTTTTGCCACAGTTTCTTCTAAAATCCTCAAAATTTCATCTTCATCCTCCTCATAATCCAATGTGATCTTTATTCTTCTGCGAATGGGTTCCCCGGAGAGCGAAAAATTAGTGAGGGGCTCATCCAGTAATTTTTGGTTTGCAATCGATACGATGGTCCCATCATTGTACTGGATCCTAGAGAAGATGAACTTAATCGAAAGAACGTTAGCCTCTTTTCCTTGGAAAAGGATGTGATCTCCCGTTTGGATTGGTTTTGAGATCATAATAATTAGCCCGGCCAATGCGTTTCCGATGGTATTCATTGCTGCGAACCCAAGAATGGTACCACTGACTAATGCCAGCCCTCCGAATATCGTTCCTAACCCTTCTCCGAATTGAGAGAAGATTACCCCGATAACCACCACGATATAGATTGCCTTTATAATTTTATTGATGGTTTTCGCTTGTTCCTTTTTTTCTTCTTCTTCTTCACCGTAAAATTTCTTAACTTGCCGTGTTATAAGTTTATAGATTATCCAACTTATAAGAATCGCAATTGCGGTGACAATTAAGGCTTGCGAGTTATCCACAAACCATTGCCAAATATCTACCATATTTATGTGATAAAAACGGGTGTTTAAATATCTTATATAAAAGAATCATAAATTAAGAAGTGAAAACACGATATTATGTGAGAAATTTATATCGCCATTCAATATGGCCTCAAGGGGAGGGTGTTCTCTCATAATATCAGAGAAAAAAGAAAAAAGTAAGTGCTTCAGTGATAATAAACTCTATTAACTCATTTCATCTTTATGGAAGATGTTTGGGGCGTATGGGCCCGGCCATTCTGGTTTATTGTCCAAAACTTCCTCAATTTCCTCAAGATTGTCATCGGAAAGGGATATCTCCGAAGCTTCCGCATTTTCCACAATGTGTTCCGGATTAGTTGCACCAATTATTGCCGAAGATACTTGTTTTTTTCTTAAAATCCATGCCAGTGCCAATTGAGGTAAAGATATTCCTAATTTTTCCGTAATCGGGACTAAATTTTTCACGATTTCCAGATTTTCATCCGTAAGTACATCACCCATCGTTTCGGCATATTTTGCCCTACTTCCCTCAGGTACACCATCGTTATATTTGCCGGTCAAGAGCCCTTGGGAAAGTGGTGAGAATACCGTAAAACCTATTCCATGGGTCTTTGCGATCCCCATTATTTCAAGCTCGATATATCTGAAGAGCATATTATACAATGGTTGTTCTGCAATAGGGGGAGGTACTCCCAGTTCCTTGCATACTGCCTGGACGCGCTCAATCTGGGCGCCGGTCCAAGTAGATGTTCCCCAATAGTTGATTTTTCCCTCCTTAATTAAATCACCAATAATCATTACGGTTTCCTTAATGGGTGTCATGTAATCATAACGGTGCATGTAGTATATATCAACATAATCGGTTTTTAGCCGTTCAAGCGTTCCCTCGAGGGAGTTCCGTATATTTTTCCTGCTTAATCCCCATCGATTGATGTCCTCGGTCATTGGCCAAAAAACTTTACTGGATAGGACCAGATTTTTTCTCTCAACGGTACCCTTTTCCAGAAAATTTCCAATAACCGTTTCTGCTCCTCCTTTGGCATATATCTCTGCTGAATCGATAAAATTAATGTCATGTTCAATGGCGGTCTCCAAGCATTTGTGGGCCGTCGATTCTTCCACATTTTTTCCGTAAGTGAGCCACGATCCAAGCGAAATCTCGCTTACCTTAAGCCCACTCTTTCCAACTTTTCGATATTTCATTTTGATCACTTTTTATTGTGTTTCTGAGCACGGTTCTGATTGTACTTAGTAGATTAAAACTCACAATCGAATCTATGCAATTAGATAGATATGGGAAAGTAGAATTTTTAAATATTCAGCCTAGAAAATAAAGGAAAAAATATTGTATTATTCTGATTGGTTCTAAAGATTAGTGTGGAAATGAAGCCCACTTAAATCTGTATCCGAGGTATCGATTAAAAGATCGGAGGGTCGCTTATCTTGGGTTTCTAAATAACAATGCACGTTTGAGAAATGAAGTCCCGACACATGTCTGGCAAAAATTGCCCATGCGGGGAGAGGATCCCCAAACATTCGTATATCAGGATATCTTTCCTCGTTTTCGGGAATCTCCATAATGTTTGTGGTTCCATCTGGTCGCTTCCCATTATCACGGTATGTTTCCCCTGGCTCAAAATTACCCGAAAGGGTATAGTTAAACTCAAACTGAATGTTGCTTAAACTCACCCTCCTAACCGGCTTTTCTTTAATTCCCCCGATAACAATAGGGAAATGTGAATTAACAGCGGAAATATTGTTTATCATAATGTCGGAAATAATTCCCGGCTCTTTTGGCCAATTCCCCCGAAGTCTTCTTCCAAGTCGAATTAATAAAGGACTCTTCATTCCGGTCATGCTGATATTGCTGATTGTTAATCCCTTCATATGTGCTCCATCTACCGATTCCAATGCGATTCCTGCCAATGGTGCTCTTGCAACCCCCAAAGGATGGATGGCGCAATTGGATAGAACAATATTTTTAAAATCTCCATTACTCTCAGTTCCGATCTTGAAGCCCACACATGAAGTGGCCATATCACAATTAGATATTACTATGTTGGCCGATTGGGTTGGCTCTCCATAGGACAAACTTCCTTTCAATACGATCGAATCGTCCCGGCTCTGAATTTGGCAATTTCGAATTTGGGCATTTCGGCACGAATCCAAATCGATCCCGTCCGCGTTTGAATAATATACTCGCACATTTTCGATGAGTATAATTTCACAATTGCCCAAACTCACCGCATAATTCGGAGAATTGTATATATTGATATCCCTGATGGTAATATTATAGCTGTTTTTTAACGCAATTGGTTTCGGTCCGTGGCGACTATGGCGTTGATCATCGAGATTCCCGCCCCCAGTTATTCGGATATTGCCGATATCATCGCCTGCAAGTAATGCATAGTGAAATATGGCACATTCATCTCCTTGGGCATTCTCAAACTTGACCTCTTCGGGTGGATCAAATTTATCCTCCTCTTTGGAGGCCACTAAAGTTGCCCCAGAGGTAATTCTCAACTCTAAATCATCACATAAATGGATTGTCCCACATAAATATCTGCCCGGGGGAATTAAGACTGTCTCTCCTCCGACATCCTCGCAGTTATCTATGGCTGCTTGGACGATTTCGGTATCTACTGATTGACCATC
>CAZEPC010000520.1:0-3282 GCA_964513765.1 uncultured archaeon | reverse complement strand
GTCCATCTCACCATCCCCCCAGCTCCTTTTTCGGTGCAAGTTCTTCCGAAGATAGGGAATTCGTTTTGCATGGATAAGAACCATTGCGGTTTCGGCAATCTATGAATCGTCAATAGTCAATCGCCGAATTTCGCAGCTAATCCCGCGGGGGATGGAGAATGTTCTCTATTTATAGATTCTTCATTACGAGCATCTTTAAATACAAAAATTATCGCCGAAAAAATCGCGCCTCGGGGCCAAAAGGAGGGTAATTCATACTTACCCTTCCCTACCAAATACCGCAAAAAATGACCCAAAAAGCATATGTATATCGGAAAAAAAGATTGCCCCTCACCCCATGGAATTGGAAAATCGGGAGGATCGGAAAAATTTAAAAATTATAAAATTACCAAAAGGGCCGGTAAGAAACGGGAACCATACAAAAAGCGGAAAAAAAAATGGGGAAATATCCCCGACATTAATCTTACTTCTATTTCTCTTTCTATTGGGCTTTCGGTATTTCTTTCAATTCCTCGCTCAAATTTTTGCGCCCTTTCTCAGTTCGACAGGGTATCCTTCAGGCTTTTCAGCTTATCCATCAATGCTTCCAGTTCCTCGGGGGTATCCACCCCTAATTTGTCCATAAGTTGTTTGGTGGCCGCATCGGCCCCTTTTGCCTTCCCATTGTGGGGGGTTTTTTTTGAATTTTCTCCTTTCCCCGCCTCAAGAGGGGGGTTTTTGCCCTTTATTCGATTCTTTGAGGTATTTTGAGAATCTTTTTCCGAAAGATCCTCTTCCGCCCGCTTCAACGCCTTTTTATTTCGGCCCCGCTTGGGTAAAGAATCTTTCTTAGGGATTTTTTTCTTGGTAAACTTTTTGGAACTCTTGTTCGGTACCGATCGCAACGAGGAGATTGGTTGATTCTGAAATGATTTATTCTCCGTACTATACACCGGAATGGTCGGATTTTTGGCTTTTTTTGATGGTGCGGAACGCTTGGTGGATTGTGTATTTTTCTGCATATTCATGTTTTGTATTTCTCCTGGTAATATTCATATTAGGTATTTGGGCTTGTATCAAAAAAAAGGCGGGAATATCCCGCAAAAAAAGATTTGCAAGTGCATATATCTTAAAACGTAAGTGAGTGAAATTATCCGTTTTTCATAAATTCAATTTCGGCCAAGAACTGGACTACCACCGAGCTCTGGGCATAGCTCTTGAATACCAGATCGAACATGGAGAGGGAATACGCGGAGGAAAACTCGTGTTCAAACCCCCCGTAGGCCAGCCGATGCGGGCCGACCAAGAATGCCTCCTCGGTCTTTCCGGTCTTAGCGCCCTCACCTTTGTACAGATTTTGTTTTCCGGGCGACTTGATGCCGAAAAACACCTCTCCCGCCTCATCGTAATCGCAAAAAAGCGTGAATTGGCGGATCATAAACCGATCGGGTAAGAAGTTGATCAAAGCGCGGTTAGGATACACTATTCCGGAATCGGGGTGCACGAAAGGCTTTCCCCACTCCGGATGCTCGTGATCTTCGGCCATCACCTTGATCTCCCGCTCGATGGTTTGGATTGCAAATTGCATTGGCATTGTGATTTTGTCCTCCCTTAGTATCGCTCGAATCTATCGGCTTTCTCCGCCAGTTTCTTCACGTTCTTCATGTGCTCCCGTGCTCTGGCCATCACCGGATCATCCCCGTATTTCACCTTGTTAAAGCGAATTTCCGCATCTAAATCATCGGCCGCCTTGGGCTCCTCGGGACAATCATCCCAGAAGGAAATCTCGGCCAATACGCTCATATTAATTTGATCCGGATTAATCGGGTTCAGCCCTTGAAATTTCACGTTGGTAAAACTATTCAAGGGGCGGGTCGTAAGGGGGTAATGGTGGAATTGTCTGTTGATGATCCGTTCCCCGTTGGGATGTCCGAAATCCGATTCCTTGGCAAAGGTGGGGGCAAATAAACCGCCCTCTCCCGAGCCTCCCAGCGGGTACCGGTAAGGGTCGTTGTTGCCGTGGATATCTCTCGGGATCAGCCGTGATCCCGGAATTCCGTAATCGTTTTTCACCTCGACTATCACCGAACTGCTCCCGTTGACAGCCGCGTTACCTACATTCTCATCATCGTAATGCTCAAAAACCGTGAGCGAGTCGATGGAAAAATAGGGGTACCGGGCATCGATGAATAACTGCTCGGGCGTTCCGTCCGTCAAGGTATATTCCTGCACCACCGATCCTTTGTAGAGGAGGGGATGCGTTTTTCCGTTTATCCAAAACTTCTGCCAGTCCCGCCACCGGATTTCCGATCGGGTGGGAGGCTTGCCACATTTCTTCAGCTTTACGCATTCAAAGGTGAGAATAACGCTGGTATTGGGATGTTCCTGGCCGGTCTTTAAGAGCTTATACTGTCGGATGGTATTCAAATTCGGGACGATCCAGGGGTTCTGCAAGATAATCTTCTTACCTTGCACTACATCGAAGGGTCCCATGGTGGGCTCCCCCTCGGAAATCGGGTTGCTAAAACCCAGGTTGTCGTAGGCGATCTTAATCTCGCCGGTCCCAAGCTCGGGGCGAACCTCGAACTTAATGGAAAGAATTGCAAAGGGATCCTCAAATTGCAAATCATTCCAGGACCTCGCGGTTAGTCCCTGCGTATCCTCGGAGGTATCAATTGAAACATGCGTGAGGCTGTGATCAATTGCGTCGTAAAATTGTCCGTGTTGTTGTATGTACATTTTTTCGTTTCTCCTTTTCGTTTTTCATATTTTTTTTTCGTAAATCCCAAATTCGGGATATGCTTAACTAAAAAGTTCAACCTCCATCCACACGATTAGATTCACATCTTTGGTATCGTGGTTATTTGCGGCGTTAAACTCAATGAATTGGGATCCGCTTATTTCCAAATGGTTTTTAAAGTCGATTTTTCGCGAGTGCTTCAACTGAAAATCGGTGAAAGGGGAATAGGGAAAATTCTGTAAATTAGGAGTTCCCATATGCAGCAGAGATACCGATACATCCTCAATCACATCGGGATCGTAGGTTGGCCCTCCGATGTTTCCCGCTTCAAACCCAATTTGTCTAATATTTAAGCGCCTGTAGCTCTTTCCTAAATCAAATTTAACCGAGGCATTCCCGCTTGCGGGAACCGAGATCGATTTTTCCAAAATGGTAGAGTATTTCCGCTTGGCATAATCCCCCAACTTGAGGGGCGGAGAATTCTTGTTATACAAATCGACCACCATGCAGCAGCGGACTTTGCTGGGCTCTTGTACCGGAGAAGGTAAGGTAATTCCGGTAAG
>CAZEPC010000519.1:0-3296 GCA_964513765.1 uncultured archaeon | reverse complement strand
TTGAAATTGCGCTTTTGTTCTTTGTATTTCTTAATCTTTTCCTCGTTTTCACGCATCTTTTTCAACTTTTTTTCGATCTTGGCGGCTACCTCTTCCGCGATAGGACATTGTACATCTTTACTTTCGCATGCGGGACAAATTTTTTTACGGATGTATTTTGCATTAAAATTGAACTTATCTTCCTTTTTAGCCAGCCTTTCGACTTTTTTTCCGTAGGTTTTCATCCTTTTCTTTGTTTTATCCATCTTTTCGATTTTTTCCTTTCTTCTACGAACCTTAGTTTGGATGCCCTCAAGCTTTAAAAGGAGCTTCTTCTTTTTTTCAACCTTTGAAATGATATCCTGAAATTGGTCCCTGGTTCGGGAAATATCCCGGAGATCCCCCCGAATCGAATTAAGTTTCGTTTCATATTCTTTTTTCTGAGCCTTGAGGTCTTTCCATTTCTTTTCATTTTGCTGAAGCTCGGAAAGCCGATTCTTTTCTTCTTCTATCTCTTTCAATTCAGACCGAAGCTCATTTATTTCTTGGGAAGCCTCCTCCTTGTCCGACTTCTTTCGCTTGACATCCTTTTTGGTTCTTTCCAATTGGGTTTGTAATGCTGCGCTTGAAGCGTTTCTGTTTTTCAATAATACCTTCTTTTCGCTTACGCGGTGGTTCTTTTTTTTCAGTTTTTCTTTGATATCCTCCAATCTCTGCTCCAAGTTATCAATATTTTCAGAGAGATTTTCCTTGAGCTCCTGGTATTTATCTTGTTGATCTTCAATTTCGGAAAGATCAGCTTGGGCCGCTCTTTCTGCTCCTCTAAGAACATCGGTAATCTTTATGAGATCATCTAACCCCATATAATAATTAATCTGATCCCGGAGCTCACTGGGAGGATTTTCGATAAACTTGATTATATGATTCTTATCAATGAAGCTGATTTCTTTCATAAAATCCTCGTCGGTCCGGTAGATTTTTTTGAGATGGGAAAGTTCATCATCTTTTCTGCTAAATGCATCCAGTTCTTCCAGCTTTTTCTCGAAGTTATCGCTCATTTTGTAAAGATGGGAATCATGCCGAATCGCCTTCGTTCCGGACATATTTCGGGTGATTCGGAACTTATCCCCGTTCACCGAAAAATCCAACTCCACGGATGTGTGATTGGTATTCTCTTTTTTCATATCATCGGGAGAAACTCCATTTCCCCGAACTTCGTTGAATAATCCATAATAGAGGGCCTGGAAGATAGATGTTTTGCCCGCATAATTTTTCCCGTAGAGATTATTTATTCCCTTCTTAAAATAGATCTCTGCTTGTGTAATATTTTTCCAATTCTTTAGACTGATTGCTTTAAGGATCATATGAATTCAACCTCCTCTTCTGAACTCCCGCCATCATTTTTTTCATCGATCAGAGGCTTTTCTCCTCCGGTATCGGAACCATCTTCTTTCGACCGATTTCCTCCCGCCATAATTTCTAAAACCTTTTCGGGGACGAGAATCCCTTTTTTTTGACATTCTAAGATTTCCTCGAACTGGTCCGATAATTCTTCCAGCTCTTGTTCATTGATCTTTCTCTCAGGCTTATATTTTCTAAGCCGCTTATGCCTTTCTTTTTCTTCGCTGAAGACCCCAACCTTTTCTTCTTCAAATATTCCCATAAACTCTTCATATTTTTCCATCTTTACATTTTCATCTCTTTTACTGCTTTAATGGATCTACAATATTAGTTGATAAATGAGAAATTTAAATATATTGATATGATTTCTGAGAAATCTCCCATTGAAGCGAGAATTCGAGGAGCACTCCCGAAAATAATAATGGCTGCTGTTGGTAAAAAAGAAAGAAGGAAAAAGAGAAAAGGAAAAAATGAACAGGTATCTATTCAATTTTATAATGGCCGCTATCAAGGAACTGGTTTCTGGCTATTTCGGATCGGACATTATAAAGAAAAAATTTCATTTCTTTTACGGCATCGGGAATTATAATTCTCATATTCACATAATTTGTTAAGGAAATAATTGCTCCGAAGTGATGCTTACGGAAAAAGCGCTCGGACACATTCCGCGTGGTTCCGTACGGATTTATGGACTGGGCGTTTTCGCATATAAGGTGCTGATGCCGGGGATTGGTAGGATCCAAGATCTTCCAATCTTCTTTTAATTTAATAGAGATAAAAGGGAGTAACGGGGAGGACACAAAGGTAAACATTGCTTCAGGTCCGAATAATCCGCATCTTGCCCCACCTCTGATCCATTCCGCGAATGGCGATCCCTCCTCCCCATTTTCCTTGTTTTTTCCGTAAAGATAGAGCCATTTTTCATCTTCCCGAACCCAACAATACACCCCCTCGGAATTTATCTCCGAAATTGTATATTTTGATAATGCAACTAATGTGGCTTCATTAACCAATGATCGGAATGACAGGTAATCTTGTTTCTTCTTTTGGGCCCAATAAAGGTTATTTCTCCCAAAATTTCCCTTATTTGCGATTAAAGCGAATAAATCTTGTCCTAACTTGTCGGAGAAATCAATTGTTTTCTTCTCTATAGAGTCTCCATCGGAGGAAGGTGCCCGCAATTTTCGATTCATGCTTTTTTTGTTTTTTCTAAAAATCATTTGGATAACCCCGGGGGAAGAATAGATCCCCGAAAATGTATACATATTGGGATTATTTAAAGGCAAAAAAATAAGATGGTTAAAAAAAATGAAGAGGCTTATAATTTAATTCGCTTCTGGACACTGGGTTTTCCATTGGTTTTCTGGGGGGCATCCTCAATGTGCTTATCGCTTTTTTCCTCCATATAAATCGCTTGCGTAAACCCTTTTCCTTTTGATTGATCCTTTGTTTTCCTGGCGCGAGGGTCTTTATTATTGGCCAGCCCCCGATCTAACCTTCGGCGTAAAAAGCGGTTGAAATTATGGGACCCCAAAGCTCGTTCGCCATCCTTTTCCTTCAGTTTGGGGAAGACGGGGATGCGGTACTCTTCCTTTTCCTTTTGGATCCGTAGGCCCTTTGAGTCTAGAATCCCTTTTTTCTCCTCTAATTTGAGGGAGCAGCTCACCGTCTCCATGAAATCGGTTCGGCTGCGGATCTTTTTGGTGGCCGATCCCAGCCGCCCGATATAATTTCTTGTGCGCTTGGGGCTCAACCCGTGCTCCTCAATTAAGATGCGTTTCAATGAGGATGGGGTGAAGGGCTTCAGATAACATGAATGGGCAATTTTCCTGATCTTAGGGCGCAAAAAGAGGGATCTGATTGCCCGGTAATCGTTCATGTGCAGTGTTCTAAACAGATTCGGGTGGGCTTTTTTC
>CAZEPC010000518.1:0-3300 GCA_964513765.1 uncultured archaeon | reverse complement strand
CTTTACTCTTTTTCATCCTCTAATTTTATAAAAATGAATTATCACACATTCCAGATAATTTTTTTAACTAACAAAAACCAAGTTTAAAATGATATATAAATCAATTCAAAAATGATCTAAAATGGTAGGAAAATCATATTTCATGATGTTCGATTGTTTAGATGGAGGAGTCGTTGAACCCATAGAGTTAGACAAATCCAAATTATCCGATGATAGAAGCATCATTTTAATGGATGAAGAGAATCAGACCGTATGGTTATGGCACGGTAAATTCAGAGGATTAGTACAAAGAAGAACATCATTACGACAAGCGGAATCTTTAAAAGGACATGGATATAAGGCAGGTAATGCGATTATTGGAAGAGATCTGACCACTTTAACCGAAATAGATGCCAGAAAAATTGGTCGAGTTCCCGAAGATACAGAGGCAAATGAAAAATTGATGAGTGTTTTGGATCAAAAATTCTCAGATACAGGTAATTATGTCTATATATCTGGTGGAGGGAGCGGAACATCCTCTAAGAGTTCATCATCTTCATCTTCTGGTGGCTCCTCTAAGCCTTCCAAAAAGGTAAGCTCTCCTAAGGTGGAGGCTCCAAAAGTGGAATCAAAGAAACCAGAACCAAAATCCAAATCAAAACCAAAACCATCTGCTAGCGCGTCGGCCACATCAAGCCGTCCAAAACCATCCCAAGCCAAATCAAGCACCGAATCTTCAGCAGAATTAAAGAAGGGTGCACTTATTTTAGCAATAATTGATCAATATAAGGATATTTGGCTCTCGAAAAAATCAGATGGAAAAATTTCGGTAGAGCAAATGGATGGAAAGATTTGTACCTTCGATGTTATGAATGGAAACATTGATTACAAATCTGGTTCTTTCGCTGAAGTTGCCGCTGATAAGAAGAGTAATATCGAACAGAAATACAACGAACTCGTTGCAGACTTGTAATTGTGAATTTCCTGCTACGATTATCTAATTTTTATCTTTTTCATTTTTACACTTTCCTTCGTTTTTCTCTTATTTTATACTCTTAATATTAATATCTCCTTATATTATCGTTGTTGATTGGTAAACTTTAGCTTTAAACGGTTGTTTCATCCATTATTTTTTATGGAAAAGAGAACAATATAACATATAAAGATGGATTTTAACAAGATCGTTGAATTCTATGAGAGAGTCGCATCTACCCGAAAAAGACTGAAGATAATCGATATAATAACCGAAATGTTTGACCTCTGTATTAAAGAGGGAAAAATGGACGAAATCAAGAAGATTATCTATCTTACCCAAGGAAAACTGGTCCCAGATTACAGAGAATTTCCCAAATTTGGACTGGCGGAAAAAATGATTATTGAAGCCTTGGTGAAATTCACGGGTAATAACGGCGGTAAAATCAAGGATCTTGTAAATCAAGAGGGTGATGTGGGGATGGCCGCAGAAATTCTGCTTAAAAAAAGATCACAGGGAAAAGTTTCATATTCTTTAGATGCTTTCACATCCTCAAAAAAAAAGAGTAAAGACAAAGATCTTGATGTCAATCATCTTTATAATCAATTAAAAAAGATTTCCAAGGCTCAAGGTGAAGGCTCCCAAGATAAAAAGATCAATCTTATTATGGGAATTCTCAGAAAAAGTAAGCCAACCACCGCCAAATATATAATTAATATTATCCTTTCCACCTTAAGGATTGGACTTGCGGATAAGACCATCATGGATGGATTGACCAAAGCCGTTACCGGCTCAAAAGAAAAACGGGGTTTGGTAGAAGAGGCCTATATGATATATCCCGATCTGGGAGAAATTGCGGTAATTCTCATCCAAGAGGGGTTAAAAGGCATAAAAAAGGTCGAAATTTCCGTGGGAAGGCCAATACAAATGATGTTGGCCTCCAGGGTACGATACACTGAAATCCAAAAAAAGCTTGGCGGAGAATCGATGGCCGTAGAATATAAATACGATGGGGAAAGAGTTCAAGTTCATAAAAAAGGTGAGAAGGTCTTATTATTTTCCAGACAATTGAAAAACATCACGGATCAGTATCCCGATGTGGTAAAAGCGGTTAATAAATATGTGAATGCGGAAAACGCCGTATTTGAGGGAGAGGCGGTTGCAATGGACACGTTTTACGAAAAGATGCGCCCCTTCCAAGTTTTAAGTACTCGAAGAAGAAAATATGATATCGAAGAAAAAATTGAAGAAGTTCCCGTGTGTTTATTCTGTTTTGATATCCTCTTTATTAATGGCGAGAATGTGATGAATGTGCCTTTAATCCGCCGAAGAGAGATTCTCACCAAAATGATCCCTACTAAGGATCCAATTCGCCCCTCCATTTATAAAATGGTCCATAATACGCAAGAAATGGTAGAATTCTTTGAAAAAGCGCGGTCAGAAGGGGCGGAGGGAATTATGTGTAAAAGTGTAACAGAAGAATCTATTTATCAAGCGGGAAATAGGGGTTTTCTCTGGATTAAATTAAAGGCCCTGGAGGGGGGGAAGCTCCTGGATTCAATTGACGCTGTCATAGTGGGAGCATCTTGGGGAAAGGGTCGCAATAAAGGTTATTTATCTACTTTGTATTGTGCAATTTACAACCAAGAAGATCAAGTGTTTGAGTTTTTAACCCGGGTGGGTTCGGGGCTTACCGAAAATGATTTGGAATATTTTACCCAAGAATTAATGAAGATAAAGATTAATAAAAAGCCAAGTGATTTGAAATGTAGGGATAATCCCGATGTGTGGGTTCAACCCAAAATCGTCATTGAAATCATCGGGGATGAATTGACAGTGAGTAATAAGGCCGATGCCGGTGCAACCTTGTTAAACCAAGATGGTTATGGATTGCGTTTTCCGGTGTTCCAGAGGATCCGCGATGATAAACAAATCACACAAATAACCACCACCGAGGAAATAATTCAATTATATGAAAATCAATGATTAGATTGCTAAAAAACTATTAGAAAATCGATAAATTAATTCATAATTAATTTTGCATGGTTTAATTTTTATTCTAAAATTTGATAATGCACTATATGGAGCGCATCTTTCCTGATTTTCATATGTATAGGTGATAGATCCCTTTGTATTGGGTGATAAAAGATTATCAATATATCTTTTTCCTAGAAATTCTCCAGATACTATCATTGAATTATAGCAAAATTCAATTTTAGGATAAAACTCCATAACATGATCAATACAAATATATAAACTTTTATCAATAGGATTAATGCGCTCAAAAATAGTCATTGTTAATTCTAACATAGAACTATCCGCAATTACAATTTCGGGTTCGTTTTTAT
>CAZEPC010000517.1:0-3303 GCA_964513765.1 uncultured archaeon | reverse complement strand
ATATAAGGAACTAAAACAAAAAGTTAGGATGGTTTTTGAAGAAAACTGGGTAGATTTAGGGAAAATTGCCTTTCACCAACCATCTAGCGAAAATTATTGCTCGTTTTTCGCCTGGGATTCGGGATGGCATATTATCGTTATGAGTCATATTGACCCCGAGAAGGCATTTAAGGAACTCAAGACGCTTTATTCAATGCAAACCTCAGAGGGACATATTCCTCATGAAACCCGTATCCCCGAGCTAGAGAAGAACGAACAATTCTTAAGAAAAATCTTACTTAAAATAATCGGAAAGCAATATGATTCCGAGGGGAGATCGAGATTTGTTGATCCACCATCTTATTTACTTGCCACCAAAATTTACTATGATATCACGAAGGATGAACGTGTTTTTGCCTTTCTCCCGAATATGGCAAAATTAATAGAGTTTTTAGAAGGCGAAAGGGACCTCTTCGGAGATGGATTGATCTCTCTTATTCACCCGTGGGAATCTGGGACGGATGCATCTCCGGTTTTTGATAACCCAATGGATGTGGATGGCTCGAGTTTTTTGGGTACAGTAAAATACGGCATTAAATATAAACGGTTGATAGACAAATTGGATAAAAACCGATGGAAATCGAACAACATCAAAAAAAACGGACTTTTCGCCTTGGAAGATGTGGGATATAACGGCATTTTGGCGGCAGGCATTCTGGCAACCGCAAAGTTGTATAAAGAAACCGGAGAGATTGAGAAATACGAAAAATACTATGGAAAGGCAAAGAAAATTATCGATGCAATGGAAAAACACCTATGGGATCAAGAGCAAAAATGTTTCTACCCACGCTATGATCTCAAAGCACCAAAACTATCCCGAAGAACTTGCGCAAATGTTTTAGCCCCACTACTAACCGGATTAGTCTCCCAAGATAAAGCGGAGGAATTAATAGTGAATTATTTAAAGAGTTCAGATCATTTTTGGTGTTCATATCCTGTATCTTATAATTCCCTAAAAGAGGCGAGAGATGAAAATGTGAAATTTGACACCCCGCTCCTCTGGAGGGGGGCATGTGTGTGGGCAAATATGAATTGGATTGCATTTAGTGCCGCGAAAAAATACGGATATTCCGAGATAAGTGAAAAGATAGGCAATAAAACAGGCGAAATGATTCTCAAATCTGGTTTCAGAGAGTTTTACCACCCAAAAACCGGTGAGGGAGAGGGTGCAGTAAATTTCACTTGGGCAGGATTGGTTTTGGATATGTTTTACCAGCTGGAAAACGATGCCCAATTATGAATACTGGAGAAAAATAAGCCAAGAAAAATAAAATAATTCAAAAAAAAACAAACGATACAAAATGTGAAGAAAAAATGAAAACATGTGATGAATGCCACGAACGGGAAGTACAGAAAAAATGCAGAGTATGTGAAAGGGAATTGTGTCAAAAATGTTTCGGAAATCAAGGGAATATATGTAATATATGTTTAGTACGGATGGAACAAGGAAAAATATAATTTAGTGTTTTTTTTTCTTTCTCTAAATAAAAATTCACAATATATATTCCTATATATCCTAATGAGATCGTTTTTTTACGATTTTCCTTTTTCTATCTCAAAGAGCGAAATATTCAATAAAATTCACAATTATTTGAAGAATAGATATTTTACAAAGATAAGGAAAATAAGTGAATATAATGACAGATAATAGGACAATTGTATGTTTAGGGGACAGTTTAACCGCAGGATCTCCCGGATTTAGTGGATATGGAACATGGACGGGAAATCCGAAATCTCAATATGAATATTGGTTGGAAAAATTGATCACGAAAAAATTTCCCGAGAAAGAATATGATATTATGAATTTTGGTGTGGGCGGCGATACCATCTGGCAAATGCTTTACAGATTCAAAAACGATGTACTCCGAATTGTGCCCGAACCGGATTTTGTACTTTTAATGGGGGGAATCAATGACATTGTCGGACATGGTTCCCACGAAACTGGGGTGCGGAAGGATTTGGAAGAAACATATGATGCAATATTAGATTCATTTGCCACACTTATCCCCATGGAAATTGGCCCGGTCTCCACTACCCGCAGATTTGTATTGCGAGTACAAAAAAGCAATGAAGCAATTCAAGAATTGGCAGATCTCATGGAAGTACCCTATGTTCCAATATACGATGCTTTAAAGGATGGAGAGGGATTCGGCTTAAAAAGAGAATATGATATTGGGGATGGCGTACATTATAACGTGAACGGATATAAAAAAATTGGCGAAACCGTATTTAGAACAATCAAAGAACACCTATAAGTGCTTTAATTTTTAGATTTAGACGAGATAAGTAAAAGAGAAGAGATTAACAGTTCGAGGTATCAAAATGAAGAAAAGAAAACATATTGAAAATCTGTTTATCCTCACGGACTTGGAAGGAGTTTCGGGAGTAGAACGTTTTTCACAAACCCGAGAGGAAGGAACGGAAAAAGATGAGGCTAAAGAACTTTTAACGGCAGAGATCAATGCGGTCATAAGTGGAATATGTCAATATGATGAAAATATACACATCCATGTATGGGATGGACATGGAAGCGGGGGGGTTGTAAAGGAGAATCTTAAACCAGTAAAGCGTTTTTTACCGTCTCAATGGATGCATCAACATAATTATTTCAAGGAAAATAAGATTGATGCGTTAGTTTTTGTCGGGCAACATGCCCAATCCCTCACGGTTCACGGAAATCAAGCCCACACCATGTCCTCCCGAACCGTACATTACTACTCGATCAATGGAAATATGATTGGAGAATTCGGACTAAGGGCAGCAATTGCAGGCGAATTAGGCATTCCAACCATCTATATCTCGGGAGATGATAAGGCTTGCAATGAGGCAAAAAATCTCATACCGGACATTGTAACTACCACCGTAATGTACGGCACCGGCTGGGAATCGGCAGTTTCCATCGATCCTAAGCGGGTCCATCAAAACCAGACTAACGATATCCAAATCGCACTTAAAATGGCAGATGAGGGGATCATAGAACCCTTTATTATTGAACCACCCATTAAATTGGAGGTATGCAAAAAAAATATCTTTCAAATTCTGAGTTTTCTAAGAAAAGGGGGAAAAAGAAAGGGATTCAACAAAGCAGTGTTTGAGGTCCAGAGTATGGGGGAACTCCAAGATCAAAAAGCAATCTAACTTAAGTATGCAAAAGAAAAAATTTAGATTAGGAAAAAATCGCAATGAAATCCAGAACATCAATTAGAAGCATAAAAAAACTGAAAAAAACGGAAGGTTTTTCTGAGATCGCGCTTTCGGAAAATA
>CAZEPC010000516.1:0-3314 GCA_964513765.1 uncultured archaeon | reverse complement strand
GTTTTGAGGCATCTTTTTATTACTCTTTCCATTGATCGCCTCATTTTGAAACAATCGCTATATAGAGAGAATTTATCCTTGTATTTTCATTCCTTTATTGATATGACAAAAAGCTTTTTAAATCACGTTTTCTGTTAGAAAATTGCATGTAGAAAGGGAGATAATACTTGGGATAAATCCATATTTTCCTTGTTCTCCTTCGAATTTTCAAGTAATATATCAATACGACAACAGATATGGCGGAGTTTTTCAGTTATTATCCTCTTTTTACTGAAATATATTTTTAAGTTATTGTAATCGGGTGAAACATTCAATGAGTGAAAAAAAAACAGAAAAGGAATCTAAACAAGCTGAAAAAGCAAAAAAACCCCACAAAAAGAATGGATCTTTCTTCAAACAGTACAAATCAGAAATTGGTTTTGGAACTTTGTTTGCCTTATTGATCATATTTATGGGCTTACAAGGAGGATACCAATCAAACTGGGGAAAAGTTGATGTCAGGGAGGTACATATCCGCAGTTATGATGGAAGAATGCTTGAGGGTAAATTATACACCCCCATAGAAGCAAACGCCGAAAATCCCCTCCCGGGAGTTTTAGCAATTCATGGATACAACAATGATAAAGATGTTCAGAGACCACACAGCATGGAACTCGCTAAGCGTGGAGTGGTCGTTCTGGCCATTGATTGTTTGCACCATGGGGGATCTGACAAAGGGGATGCCGTTTTTGCCGGTTCTTCCGTCCCTCATGAAGCATATGAATGGTTACAGAATCAAACTTTCGTGAATTCCAATAAAACCGGAGTAGTGGGCCATTCAATGGGAGCGTTTTTTGCTCAGGCGGTTGCGTTAAAATATCCGCAAATTGATGTCCTTGGATATCAAGCATTCGGTCCGGATTATATGTATCCGGCAGTAGGCGCATTGGCCAGCTATGGAACCAACTTCATTCAAATCTCCTCCGAAATGGAGGAATTTGGGGGAAGGGAATGGAATGAAACAATCGAAGAATGGACTCAACACTGCAAGAATTTTATCTCGCTTAATACCCAAGCAACGGGAGTGAACGACAGCACTGCGGAATTTTACAAAACATATGGGGATATCGAGACCGGAAATGCCCAAAGATATGTGTTCTTACCAAAAACCCATCCGGGTCAAACCCACGATCTGAATGCAACCAAGGAAATTACCGCTTATTTCCTCCAAACATTGACAGATATTTCCAGAGAAGAGGCGGTTCAATCTGTCGAAACAACCACCTATATCCAAGCGGATTTCTTCGGGGCTGCTTCCGCAGTAATATTGTTACTATCTCTTATTCCATTGCTTTCTCTACTGCTTAAAACACCATTGTTCAAAGAGGTGAAGCAACCAATGCCTAAGATTAGAGAAGCAACCGAACCAAATCCGAAATTATGGTGGGGTTTTGCTACCTTAAATTGGATACTCGGAGGGGTGGTATATATGCTAAGCACAAACGCACCAAATTCAATCGATTCATGGTGGCTCGACTCCAATATTATAGCCGAAACCACACCTAGCTTTGATTTAGGGATAGCCAATGGATACCTCGCGTTTTTCGTGGTGAATGGATTCATTATGATTGTCTTTATGGCACTCTGGTATTATGCCCAAGGCAAAAAGGCGGGTGTGAATACTTTGGATTTGGGATTATACAATCCGAACCAATCAAAGAAAAAGAACGGAATCATCATAGGGAAAACCATACTCTTAGCAGGCGTTCTGTATTTTTATATGTATGTAATAACCGCCTTCGGAGAATGGTTATGGACGATTGAAATCAGAGGTCCTTGGCCTGTCTTGGGCGAGTTTACCGAAGCCAGAGCACGGAGATTTTGGTTGTACTTCTGGGGATTTTTCTTCTTTATGTTCTTGAATGCTGGTATATGGTTGTTTGGGTTGATGAGACAAAAGGAATACGGAAGCGAATCGAAAACAGTCTTGATCTGGTGGCTAAAAGTACTCTATGCAATGCTCTTGGGATTAGGGTTGCTAAATATAATCGGTTATGCACCAATGTGGTCGGGGGCGACGGGCCCTTATTTGCAACAAATAGAAGGAGGTTTCGCACCTATGAACCTCTTACAGCTATGGCAGTTCATCCCCTTTGCGAGTCTATTATTCCTTATTGCGGTGGTGTATTTCAGAAAAACCGGAAGGGTATATTTGGGATCCATCATGCTAGCCGTGATCGGAACTTGGTCTTTAGTGGTAGGTACGGTTATGGGGGCCGGAATATAAAATATCTGCATTGATGAGTAAGCAACAATAAGCAACAGTTAAAAGAGAATTTTAAGTTCTCCAAAAAAATTGGCACTATTTTTTTTTTTCTATACTTTTTTAGGATTTTTCGTTTCTCATTTTTATGAGGAAAACTCACGCCAATATCTCTTCTATTTCTTCCAATATCTTCCAGATCTTTTGCCCTTTTTCGGTGAGTTTAATAACCTTCTCGAATTCTTCGTTCAGTTCAAATGCAATTAAATTTTCTTCGAGCAAAATATCTTTCACAATTAAATAGGAATTATAATAACTCTGTTCCTTTTCAAAACGGTCAAAAAAAACCTTTTGAACCGCCTTGTTTCCCTCAAAACTTGCCAATGTTTCAAGAGTTTCGGTAAATCCCCGGTTTTTAATGTATTTGTAAAGTTTAAATGTCATGGTCATAGCCTCATACAAATTTGTAAAACAAATTATTATCTGTTTTAAACTAATAAAATCATTTCTCCTATTCATACTTTATGGTCTTGAGAATGCACAAAAATGTTTTTTCACTACTTGGGAGGCGATTGGACCAATTTGAATAAAGAATTGAGAGCAAAAAATTTCAAATTAAAGCTCCTTTAAAGAAGATTGTCTTCTGTTTTTTCGGTCAAGAAGATGTTGGGGCACATCTACTGAACTAAATTCACCAGTTTTTAGTAGTTCTATTTGTATTTTTTCAAGCATTTTTCGAGATAATGTGCCCCATCTATTGTATCTTTTACGGCGAGAAGTGTGAAATTCCCTTAACTTCATATTTTTATGATGTACAATTTTATCTGTTTCCCTTTTTATATTTCGGGCGTTCTTATTTAATAAACCAGTATAGGTACATATGCCCGCCTCACTAAGCAAGGTGGCCGTTTTAATCCCGCAGCCGTTGATTTGCACAAGATCATAAATATCTCCATCAAAAATCGGGATACGTAATTGCAAACCTTTTTTAAGTATCCGAATGGAACGGCCGCATCGCCAATGTTCGCCCAACAGCATGGCGGAGGATAAGATCATCCGTCTGGCCATCTCT
>CAZEPC010000515.1:0-3326 GCA_964513765.1 uncultured archaeon | reverse complement strand
AAGAGCAAAGAAAAGGGAAAGAAACGTAAGGAGAACATTCAAAAATTGAAGGCAAAGGCTGCTTTGAAAAAGCGCCTGCAAGAAAAGAAGTATTCAAAAGGCAAGAAATAGTTTTTTTCTCTGTAATATTTTTCAATATTATTCTAATATAGGAATCAAACGTGTATTTATAGGAATCAAACGTGTATTTTAAGAACAAAAAGAGCATTAATTAATACCAAAGTTTTTACTATATTCTCTCTTTTATAACATATGGATGTATAGGTGCTTGATACCCGCCTATATGTTCGATGATGATTGGCGACTCCGATCTCTGCTGTAAAGGCCGGAGAGGTGACGATAACTGATCTGCACTGATAATATTTTCTCTTATAGGGAGTGTTCAATTTTTAAAAGGATATGCCTTAAATCCTAAAGAAATTGGAAGGGGAAATTTGAAAAAATTATCAATAAAGGGGTATCAATAACTCCATTTTAAAATTTTGAATATTTTTCTTTCTTTTTAGTTAGAGTTGAAAGATTTGTCCTTATTATTATTATTTTTATTATTAGGGGTTCTAACTCCATTCATTACCGCATTTTCCACAAATATATTTCTTTGCATAGATTCTGGGTCGCTCCATCAATATCACATCTTTATTATCTACTTCCCTAATGGACCTTTGGTTTTGATTGAAACATTTGGGACAATGCCGTGGGATGACCACCCAATCAGGTAGTTGATATCCCTCCTTGACTAGCTCCAGGATCTCTTCCTCGTCCTTTTCTTCAAGCTCTTCTCTGGGGATTATCTCTCCGTCAGGTCCAATGGCCACATGTTTTAGATCTTCATCCGAGAGATCTTCCAGGGATAGTTTTCGTTGGGTAAATCCCTCCTTCTTTTTAAAGACCTCCTCCTCTTTCTCAACCTTTTCTTCTTCAACCACCTTCTCCTCCTTTTTATGACGGGGCTCTAATTTAATTCCCCCTCTATCGGCTTTTAATATCCGCCTGAGCTCTTCCATATCAATGTTCCACCAATTCTTGGTGATTTCCAAATCTCGAGCCTTCCTGGGGTTGAAGGTTTTAACAAAGGATCCAAATAGTTTGTTCAGAATTACATTATTTTTCTTTTTTAAGACCTTTTCCTTTACGAAAAACAAATTCACGTTATTTTCCTTAAAGAAGATCAATTGTTCTTTCGGAATGTTATCAATTTTGTTTCGGTCAAGATCATACACAATAATCGGGGATTGCCTGGATTTTCTCTTTTCTACAAAAAGTGAGACCATCTTTTGGATATTTTGGAAAGAATTTTCCTCCTCAGAGTGGTAAAATCCCAAAAGTGCGTTTGTACCAATGAATGCACCCTTATTTACCTCTCTCTTTTCTCCTTTTAGATGCCAGCATGACCAGAGTTCCCATTTCACTATCGTAACATCCAGATAATCAAAATCCCCCAACTGGAAGAAAGACCAATAATGTTCCGGCCCCTCGTAACTTTCATCAATTTCTCTGATTGAAAGTAAATCTTGGGAAAAGGTTTCAAAAACATTAGCCCCCGGATCGTCTGCAATTACAAGTTTATACAATAAATACTTCATTTTTTCTTAAGATTATTTTCTTTTAGAACTAAAAAAGCTTTTTGGGATGATGTCAAACCCTACCCTATCAACAAGACTATCAACAACCACAAGGGCACCCTAAATAATTGAATTAAAGGGCTTCTTTGTAAAAAGTATTATAGTATTAATTCTAAATTTCCATTGCTAACGACTAAGGGCGATTTCACAGCAAATTCGGTGATTTAGAATTAACATACTCGCTTCGCTTATTATTTATCATTATGTTAGGTATGAGAAGGAAGAAGAAAGAGCGTAAAAAAATTAGGCATATCTCTTAAATTTATGAGTTCAAATATTCATTATTGTTGCTTATGTGGTTACTTTGGTTAGGTTATTTTTCCAATAATACTCCATTTAAGGAGCCGTTTTGACCGGGTCTGCTTGTAATCCGAACTAATCCCAAGTCGGTTTCTACAATTGCTCCCTTGGTCATGATATTTCTTCGTTGATAATCTTTAGAGGCATTGTTCTCCTCTAACCTTTGAATTTCGGCCACTTTTGTTTCGTTTTTATCCGGAATGGCCACACATATCTTATTGGATGAATATAATTTTATCTTGGTATTTCCCCCTCTCACACGAACGAATTTCTTTCGCACTTTCCCAATATTGGTTTCAATTGGGGGTCTACCCAATCTATGTTTTCTTTTTTTATGGGCTGCGATATATTTCGCTCCCGAAGAGGATCGTTTTGATCGATGTTGATTTTTAACCATATCTATTCACTAAAGTTAAAAGTGTCTAATTTAATATTAATTTTTTGAAAATTGAAAAGCCATTCTTCTTCCCCTTATCCGACGAAAAACAAAATCTGTTTGCGTCCATTGCATTTTTCCACCTATGAGGTGGCTTAATCTCGGTTATTTAGAATAATTTTTTTTAAAATTTCCAGAGTCCCCCTCGCCTCGCTTTTTGAGGAAACCATATCGCATTTCTTTCTTAGAAATTTTGACCCGTTGGATGGGCACGCCTTGAATCCTGAATGTTGCATGAAATCCCAGTCACTTCTTGAATCCCCAATGGTGGCCACTTCTTCTGCCTTGATAGCGGGGTATTGTTCCATAAGAAAACTGAATCCCGTTCCCTTATCAATTCCCTTGTGTAAAATATTGATAAAATTGTGTCCTCTGTCAATCCTGAATGTAAAGCCCTTTCTGTCCCTATAATCCTCTATATCACTCGCACAGGATTTAAGTACCTCAGAGTCGGTTTTGAAAATGAAAGTGGTCATGAACTGCTTGTATTTTTGAAAGTATTTTTCGTATTGAGGAAATTTCTCTAAAAACCCAACTTGAAATGTGTGATTTTGCTCGAGCATCTTTTTTGTTAGGGAAGGATGTTTTTTGACCTTAATAATTGGACCATCGCACTTTGCTATTGCATTACCCATTTCAAAAATAAAGAAATCATCGATTCCAAGGATTTCAGAATAAACCTCGGCATAATTAAGATATCTTCCGGTATTTAGTGTGATCTTTGGGTAAGGCTGTTTTTTTCTGGCTTTTAAACTTAATTTCTGCAAATGTTGAAGGGTTTCTAAATCTAAGGGTGTCCCAATCTCTTGGTTATTTAAACACCCATCTATATCAATCAGTATTAATTTTATAAAGGGTATTTCCTTCTTGGAATTCATAATATTTCTTCCTTTGTTAATTATTCCTAAACAATCAAACTAGATCAACAGCTGTGAAAAACTTGATCATTCTTGATCACCGCCGCATCA
>CAZEPC010000514.1:0-3330 GCA_964513765.1 uncultured archaeon | reverse complement strand
GTTTGTCCAATTCCGAATATTTGGGACGTGCTAATAGTTGTCCCAAATTATCCACCTCTTTGATTTTCTGACTTGTTTGAATTAAACACTCTCTAAATTGGTTAGGATCCTCCGAAAAAGGTAAAATAACCGAGAGCATGAGATAAAACTCTTTTATTTGTATTTGCGGTCGATAGATGATAAAGTAGTAATTTGCACTAGAAAACTTATCTCTTCCCTCAAAATGATGTAAAAAGTACCCTAAATTGGCTGCATTGAATAGCTTTCCAAAATATTGCATTAATTTCTTTTTAAGGATTAATTGTTTATCGGAGACTTTAAAATCATCATTCAAACTTTTGGGAATTTTTTTTCTCTCCTTTCCTTCGGCCCCTAATATTTCCTTAGAAAGAATCCTGTAGGTGGTTGGACCGGATAATTCATCGAAAAATTGAAGCAACACATACATATTTTTCATTTACATTCACCTAATTAGAATGGAAAAGACAAGCATATTTAATTCTTCTTGATTTTAATATGCATTTTTCCAATCGCATTTTATGGTATTTTTTTATTTCTTTGGGTATTTCTTTGGGTATCCTTTCTTCAATTAAATATATGACTGAGAGATTATATGAGCATTTACTCTTTCGTATAAATTCTCAAGTATTTTATCTAATTCAGTATATTCTTGGTTGTATAATAACTTCCCAACCTCTTGAAGATCCTTGATTTGATGGGTAGCAGAGATTAAAAAATCTCTAAATATATTGGGATTTTCGTGATAAGGTAAAATTAAAGAAAGCATCAAGTAAAGCTTATGGTGGCGAACATTAGGTGTTGGAATGGAAAAGTAATAGTTACAACTTGAAAATTGTTCTCTTCCCTCAAAGTTATGTACGAAATAACCTAAATTCGCCGAATTGAACAAATTACCAAAATATTGGATAATTTTCTTCCTCATTAATGATTCCTTTTTTAACAATTTTTCTTGTTCGTATGAACCTGCGGGGTTTCCACGTTTATTTGATCCTTCTTTCTCATTATGTCTTTTATATATAACTTTGTATGCCTTAGGCCCTTCTACATTATCGAAAAATTGAAGCAAAACAAACATATTTTTCATCATTTATATCTCCCTATAATAATTGGAAAAAACACAGTTTAAAATTCTTTCCCATAAAACTTTATTGGAATTGTTCCATAGTATCTCTTTTAATCTCATTCATTAAGATTAGGGACTTATGGGGTGAAAGGAAGATATCGTCTGGCCTATAACGAGATAAAACCTTCAACAAACCTTTTAAAAAAAATGGAAATAAGTTTCTAAACTACAAGTAGGGAAAGATAGACTGTTTTTGCTTGTGCTTTTTTATTTTCAAAATTATATTAGAGATTAGGTCCCCGTGAAATAGCTTTTGAAAGAAACAATAAAGTGAAAAAAGTTTTCTCCCTATTAATTAGGATCTTTTCCCTCTCAACTTGTTGCTTACTATACAATGAACTTTGTGAGCCTATTTCTATTGATACTTAGAATCAAGTCCTCTATGATACCATCAAGTACAGAGTATTCTTGTCTATAAAGGATATTCCCTAAATTCTTCAGTTTCTTGATTTTATTACACGCGGAAATTAAATCATCCTTAAACATATTGGGATTTTCATTATAAGGGAGAATCAACGTGAGCATCATATAATATTTCTCTTTATGAAATTCAGGTTCATAGACAGTAAAGAAGTAGTTGCAGCTAGAGAAACGTTCTTTTCCTTCAAAGTTATGAACAAAATAACCATAATTCGCAGCATGAAACAAATTTTCAAAATAATCTACCAATTTTTTCCGAAATTTGATTTCCTTTTTATCTAATTTTACTTCATTCTCCCAATTATAATGAACTTCATCTACGCCTTCAAGATCTTCTTTACTTCCTCTTTCAATATCATGAATCTTTCTAGACATTAATGAGAAAATCTTTGGTGTTCCAAATTCTTGGAAAAATTGAAGTAACGCATACATATTTTTCGTTTTGATCACCAATAATATTAAATTAGTTCGGTTATATATAGCTCTACCCTTTACCAACTCAAGAAAATATTTTCCTAAAAAAGGGAAAAAACACATAAGCAAACGAAACCACCACTGCAAAAAAATAAAAAGATTCATTTGATTTATATAATAGTCGAGGAGGATAAAATGAAGCAAAAAGTCCAGTTACAACCAATTGAGATTCAAACAGTCTTTCCCTACGTTTCAGAATTCAAGGAACCATCTTGGACGCCTTTACAGCTTCGATCATTATCACCTAAAATCTACTTTCCACATATTAAAGAAATAAAAAGGATCATTTCTACCATAGATATAAAGGAAAAGGATTTATCTCTAAAAGAAATCTACTGGTACCTCCAAATGAAGAAATTTTTACACTTGGGCTACGATAATGATGATCAAGTAATTTATCAGAAAATTATAGATAAAGAAATACATAGAAATCTTATTGTTGGATTTTCGGATGAGGGATGTAAATCACCTGAAATTAACTCCACCTATTATGCATTGGCCTCTTTAAAATTGTTAGAGAAAATCGAGATTTATTTGGAGAGCAATCAAGATCTTAGGAGAAGGAAGGGTATCATTGCACTCTTGGAGGCACTTAATAAAAACACTCATTTTGCTCATTGTCTTAGCAATAAATGCCGAACATCAGGGAGTCGCTCTGAATTCAAATATATATTCTATGCACTCAACATTTATCATTTGCTCAAAATAGATCCAAGGACTCAAGGAAGAAAATTTGTGGAAAAGATCAACAAGACAAAGAGAAGAAACCGAATAGATATCGTATTTCAGCTGATTAATATCCACATCCTCAATTTAAAGGGTAATATTGAGGAAGATTTCTTACTCTATTTTTACAAATTCCAAAATGAAGATGGTGGGTTTAACTTAAATGGAAATAAAGATTCTAAATTATACGATACCATGTGGATTACCTACCTCTTTGAGGCCTACAAATGGCTTATTCCATACAAGATCGGGCCAATATATGGTCATCTGGCCAATCAAATAGAAGATTTCAATTTTTCGCGATTTGAGAAAGAACCACATACATTTGTTGAAATAGGAACTCTTATTTTTAATATAAATCTGCTATTCTCAACTTTGCTTTCCAAGATTGAGGATATTTTATTCAATCGTCTTGAAAGTCAGAACATTTTAGATCTCAGAGAGATTACCAGTGAGATTGGAATTGATCCGGAAACCACGAAAAATCTCATCCCCTTTATTGATTCAATTTATAAATTTTCTTTGAAAAATGAGAGTAATCAATTACGATTTAGAAAATACTTAAA
>CAZEPC010000513.1:0-3336 GCA_964513765.1 uncultured archaeon | reverse complement strand
GTATTTTTGATACAATGTTTGAAAAACACAAGGAAGCGGAATATATAATGAGAAATAAAGATTTAGAAACTATAAAAGGAACTCAAATAATCGAAAAAATCTCAGAAGAAACCATAGAGGAGGAAAATTAAATGCCACCCGGTAGAGGAGGGCCTTTTGGAAGGGATGATTCCCAAAAAGTAAGATTTCGAAAAAATTCAAATCGTAAGCTCTGGAAATGGATGTTTTCATATCTAAAAGAACATAAAAAGCAATTCGGGCTTTATTTGGTCTTGCTATTTGTCTTAACAACCATCGGTGCCTTTTTACCTATATTTAATCAAAGAATAATTGATGAAGGAATATTGGGACCAGAAAATCCCGCTGAAGCATGGGAAAAAACTGGAATTTTGATGATTCAGTATGCAATACTCCTATTCGTCACTTATATTGGTACAGGCCTTATAGATTATAAAATGGGAAAGATGGGAACGACCATCGTAGCCAATATCCGAGAAGATGTGTTTAAAAATGTTCAAAATATGAGTATGGATTATTTTCATAAAAATAAAACAGGTGACATCATTTCTATTGCCACAAATGATGTAGATCAGCTGAATATGATCTTTAGTGGTCAGTTAGCAATGATGATTGCTACTCTTTTTAGGGCGATCCTCATCATATTTTTAATGTTTTTCTTAAATTGGAGATTGGCACTCATTTCTCTTTGTATGTTTCCCATTATGCTATTCTTAAGCGGAATCCTTAAAAATAAGGTACAGAAGGCATTTATGGAAACACGAAAAAAGATATCCAGCCTGACCCAAGTGACCGAACAAAATATTTCCGGGATAAAGGTGATTCAAGGATTTGGTAAGCAAAAAGAATCAGAAGAAAAATTCCAAAAAGCAAACTGGATAAATAGACAAACATTCATGAAGGCCAGAAAAATCATGGCCTTCCTTATCCCATTACTTTTGATGGTTGCAAATATATTTATTTTGGTCCTATTGGGCCTTGGAACATTATCAATTAAGGGAGAAATAGGTATTTTTGGAGATACAATCACCATCGGAAAATTGTCCGCATTTAGTTCATATTTGACACAGCTGATTTTTCCTCTCTTAATGATTACAATGTTCATGCAGATGGCAGAATCAGCACTTGCTGCCAGTGATCGAATATATGAGACATTAAATAAAGAAAATTCCCTTTTGGATCCAGAAAAAGGGCATCCAATCAAGAATATTGAAGGAAAAGTAAGCTTTCATGATGTGACATTCAAATATAGCGATAGAGAAATAAAAAAAGAGAAAGATTATGAATTATATGATAAGAAAGAAGGAAAAGCACAAGTAAAAAGCATTTTGAAGAAAATACCCCCTCATGTACGGATAAAAACATCTGATTCATTAAAAGAATTTAAGAAACAGTATCCAAATCAATATGAGGAGTTTCTCACCCTTGACCCCAGAATAAAAATGCTAATGCTGAAAATTTCCATGGAAGAAAAACAAGAAATTATTGGTTATTTCCAACAATTAGATAAAGAACACAAAAAGAATTTCCTCCAGAGATTACCGAAGTTAATCAAGCAAATAATTCTTCAGAAGGAGAATAAACAAATTAAACAAAGAACTGTGGAGGAAAGATTAAAAATGCTTGATAAAATGCGGAATTTCTTTAATACACCCGAGTCTTTTCTTTTAGTGGCGGAGGAACTCCATTCCCGCATCAATAAAAATGGAAAAATAAATATCCACGATCAACAATTTGAATCTCTAGAAACTAAAGGGAAACAAAAGCCCATTTCGCCTAAGGAGGGCGAATTAATCGAGAACGAAAAGAAGTTAATTCGGGAAAAGCTCGGTACTGAGAATGGATTCCAAAATATCATGATTCAGCTTAAGAGGATGAATAGGAATGAATTATTAAATATTCTGGGAAATCCGCATGTTCCCCAAGAAATTTTTGAACAATTCCCCCAAGATGTAAAGAATGCAATTCATTTGGATCAAAAAAGAATGGGGCATAAAGCGGGACCTGTGATAAAAGATGTTTCTTTTAGAATTCAACCTGGGAAAACAGCAGCATTTGTTGGAGAAACTGGTGCAGGTAAATCTACCATAATTAAACTCATTGCGCGATTTTATGATGTAGAAGATGGAAAAGGAAAAGTCTGCATTGATGATATTAAGATTAAAAATTTCAAAAAGGATGATCTCAGAAAGCTTATAGGTATGGTCCCCCAAGATAATTTCACATTCTCAGGAACAATATTGGAAAACTTATATTATGGACTCCCCGAAGAGATACCCCGGGAATTAAATGATAAAGTCCTTGAAATATCGAAATATTTAGGCTTGCACGATTTCATCAAGAATAAAGCAGGAAAATATAACATGGAGTTGAAAGAGATGGGTAAGAATATCAGTGTAGGACAAAGACAACTTATTTGCCTCGCCCGTGTATTGATGACGGATCCAAAAATATTAATCTTGGATGAGGCCACCAGCGCAATTGATCCTCACACGGAGAAGATAATTCAAGATGCAATTGATAAGGTAAGAAAAGATAGAACAACAATAATCATTGCGCATAGACTTTCCACTATTCGAGATGCAGATATTATATTTGTAATGGATGATGGAAAAATAATCGAAAAAGGTTCCCATGGAGAATTAATGGAAATGGGGGGGACCTATGCCAGTTTAGTTAATATTCAAGGGACGACAGCAAGCTGAATTGACTTTTTGCGTAAATTCTTTTTTTCTTTTTATTATATGTCTATTTCGAATTTAAATTCGTCATCATGGTAGATTTTGGATTCCTCATCCCCCTCTTTCACCCGCAATGAAAGAACAGAATATTTAAGCTTAAAATCCCTTTCGGAATACATCTTAAAGGTTTCTTCTGCTCCTGGTTTTACATTCACCCGTATAACTTGTACATCAAGTTTAGTTAAATGCGAGATGACCGCATCTAAAAGCTTTTTTCCAATACCTTTCCTCCGATATTCCTTTCGGACGAATAATTGTTTGATATAGCCCTCTGAAAATCCGTGAGGATCCACTTTTAGCTCCGATACAATCATGCCTACAATTTTCCGATCTTTATCGCCATTATCCCCTAAAAATTCAGCCACGAAAATCCCATGTCTTCCGACTGGATCATAGAGTCGGCGTAAGAGACCCCATTCAAATCTTTTCATATCGAAGGTTTCCTCTCTTTCATCAACCCAAAGACGGGTTAATAACTCAATTGCGTCTCTATCTTCATTTGAGGCAATTCGGATTTTGACCATACTCATTTTTGCTACACATAAAGATAAGCAAAAACAAAATAAGTATTTTATTA
>CAZEPC010000512.1:0-3352 GCA_964513765.1 uncultured archaeon | reverse complement strand
AGAACAACTAAAAAATAAGGATGGCACTAAGGTCAAGAAACAAGATGGTGCTAAAGACAATGAACAGGATCGTGAAAAAGAAAGTGAAAAAGAAAGTGAAAAAGAAAAAGAACTGCTCGCCTATATCCATAGAAAACGTAAAATAATTGAAAAAGAGAAGTTGACCTTCAATTTTCGCTACACACTCTCGCAATATGAAGAGGATTCAATAGGTATTGTGGGATTACAAACTAAGCTGAAAGATTTAGGGGAAATCGCAACAAGTCTGAAACACCACTCACTCGCCCAAACAATAAAAGATAAACGGAAAGCCGAAATCGACATATATTGCGAAAGGGTGGAAAATAAAATACTCACCACCCTCGACCATGAGCGATTTATCGAGGCAAAGTCGCTGGCAAGGGCCGAAATGGAGAGGATCAAAAGAGTAGGCACGGTAGAGCATATCTCTTCATTGGGGGAGGTGATGGATAAGATTGAGCAGAAGAAAAACAAGAAAATTGAATACTTTACCCGCAACCGCCATAAAATTCAAAGATGGATTACATTGGAAAAATTTGACCGTGCGAAAGAGATGATAGAAAAACTCCAAAAGGAAGAGGAATATTTCCCCTTCGTAGACCTTTACTCCCAGCTGAAAGAAGATCTTATAGGATTGAAAAAAGAGGAGATTAAATATCAGCGCAATCATATACAGACCATGATTCAAGACTCTGAATTTTCCGAAGCCTATGAGAACGTCAACGGACTCATCGAGGATTGCATGCAAGAAGGATTTTCCTCTTTGCTCAAGGAGCTGCGAAAGGACATAATTCTCATCAAAAAAATGGAGATAAAAAAGAAGGTGGTGGAATTAGGGACCAGCTTCAACCGATTGTTGGTAAAAGAAGTCGCTGAGGACTGTGAGGTGTGCGATATTGAGGATTCCGATAAGATTGTCAGGGTGGTTAATGAGATGATTGAGGAAGGTGAAATTTTTGCCAAATATTTCCAATCCTCCCAGGCCATCGTTTTCAATCAGCAGGCAAATATTAAAGCCCTCAAGGATTTGGACGACCAGTTTGAGTCGTGGATGGACAATGAAAGAACAAAGCATGGAAAAGTGGAGTAAAGGAAAATGGTAAAATCAACGAGACATGTGTGCAAATGTGACTGATGATGTCCTTTGGATATATTTGGATCATCCTCAACCAAAAATTTACTGAGAAACTAAAAAAAGGGGATTATAAGTATCGACAAAAAACTCCATACGATTAACAAAAAGATAACATGGGTAAAAAAAAATAGCAGATCGGTGGAAAAAACCGTCCGATTTATATTCTTTTTCTATATAATATTTATGTACTGGCTTTTATGCCATATTAAGAACTTTAGGCTAAAAATCAAGATATTTGGTTTTAGTAAAAAGCTTTTTTTATGTAATGACAGATTAATCTAACCCAACAAAATCCGACGTTTTCCATGGGGGATGCCTAGGAATAATAAGGCGATAATTTTAATACCACGGCAAATCTTTCTTATTTAATATGTACCACCAAGCACATAGTCAAGATTATGAAACCGTATATTTGAGATGGCCCGATATGATTAGCCCTCGTTGTGATTTGTGTAACCAAAAGGTCAAGTTTGCCCACGCCGGGAACGGGAAGATCATCCACACGCTCAATGGTGATATCCACCAAGTCATGTATTATTACACGTGTTCCAATCCAAAATGCGAGAATTCCTCGAAATATTTCAATCCGGCACCGAGATACGATTGTTCCATGCGCCACTATGATCAGGAGGTCATGGATAAGATCTCTCGCGAGATCTTCATCTTCAAACAAACACCTCAACAGATACACTTACGGCTAACCCTCGATTATGATGTGGACATTTCCCTGCGAACAGTCCAGCGAATCTATAACGAAATCTTACTCGTGAAGAGCAAGCAGATCGATCACACAACCAAGAAAATCATCTCCAAGAATAAAGGTATCATCCTCGCAATGGATGCACAAGATCCAGGTGGTGGGATTGATCCAATTTGGATGTTTACCGATGCCTATTCATCTCGGCTACTTTACACCATGCAGTCAGCTTCCACCCCTGCAACCAAACTCCATGATACCATTGAAATGATCCTTGAAACCTACGAAACCACGCTTTTGGGTGCGGTCAGCGATAAGCAGAATAATAACGTTAAATGCATGAGGGATTATTATGATGGCGTTCGACACCAATTTTGTACCTATCATTTCATGCGGCATTTGTGGGACCACATGGAGATGTTCGATAGTCAAATATACTTACCGCTCTCTAAAGTCTTGAATGGGCTCTATATTCATAAATCAAATCCAGATACCTCAGTTTCATTTGAGAAAATTGGTAAAATCCCCGTGAAGGAGGTCTTTGAGGCAATGGATGGCGATCTTCAGAAATTATTGCGTTACCGGAATAAGACATTCAAATCACTCCGGGGATTGGCGTTGTATCGCTCGCTCAAGCGGTATGTTATGGGCATGGAAGATCAAGCTGATGGCATGGATGGAAGCATCAGGATCGAGAAGATATTCATGAAAACCCTCAAGATTTTGAAAGAAGCAATTCATGAAGTAGAACATCGCTTTTTCCAGACCCTCTTCATGTACGATACCTTTAAAGTGTTGTATCGATTGTTTTATCACGAAGTCCTCGAGCGAGATGACAAGGTGCAGAGAATTGATGAAGTATTCAATCATATCTGGGCGGTTGCACAAAATATCGATCCCTCTCTCCAATTTGGCGAACTCCGTTCCTTCAATCCAAGGGCCAAGTCTACATTCGTGAACGTATTGGGAGAATGGATGCGACTATGGAAGAGTTATGAATCTGGTCTTTTTGCATATTATGAGTTTCCAAAAGACATTAGAACCAACACGGAACAAGAACGAGGTTTCGGGAAGGAAAAAATGTCCTTAATCAAGCGGTCTTCCAAGAAAGAAGCGGGTGTGCTGCTGGAATTGCAAGGTGAATTGTACTTGCGATTTTGTTATTGTTCGGATGCCGAGCTCATGGCCAAGATCAGTGATGATTACATGAAGACAGAGGTGAAGATCTTGCGGGAAGAACATAGAAAAAAAGTGAAGAAGATGATGGACAAGTGGTATTATAAAGGTGAGATGCTCGTAGGTGCGGAGAACGTCTTAAAGAAATATCATCCCCATTGGATATCGTAGGTCTAATGAATGAATTCGCGGATTATCGATTAGAATTAAAGGATATTTGTGTAAATGTGTCGGTTAATGTCGACTTAGATTAAATTGTCATTACATAAAAAAATAGGCAAACTTTTATTTACCAAAGTAACAAATGATTTCTTAAGAAGAAT
>CAZEPC010000511.1:799-3356 GCA_964513765.1 uncultured archaeon | reverse complement strand
TTCACCAATTTTAAACATCAGAAATTGTGATGTATATGATACATTGGTTGGATTGAATTTTTCCGAACAAACCACAGTTGAAAATACTTTCTATTATAAGATAGTGGCGGGTAAAAATGTGGGCGGATATAATTTCTTCTCAAACGCTTCAAATGAGTTGGAATTTAGCACTTCCTTCTTTGATTCGGTACCTGAACTTTCATTTGATCAAGATTTATGTAATTCGGATACAGGTGATATTGCAATCGAATGGACGCCTGTAAATGGGGCCGAGGAGTATTATATATATCGGTCAATCTCTCCCATTACAGATTTGACATATTTAACTGAAATTGCTAATATTAGCGAAACGAGCTATACCGAACGAATTACGGCGAATTCAACCTGGTATTATAGGATAATGGCAATGAAAGAAATAGATGGGATGAAAATATTTTCAGAATTATCCAATGAAGTAAATTTTGAGATAATCATACCTGCTTATATGTATAGCCCCGAAATCAAACTGGATAATTCCGAATCCAGTTCTATTTTGGGGAAAATAAAAATAACATGGGAAGATCATCCTGAAGCAGATGGATATTATGTTTATAGGGATACGGAACCTATTTCCGATGTTAGCTCTCTAGAAGTATATTGGGGACTTTCAGAACCCAATTTTACAGAGACCCTTTTCATTGCTGGATCCTACTACTATCGGATTGTTGCTCATAAAAATGAGGGATTATCAATATCAAAACAATCTAATCAAATTGAATATGAATCCACTTATGATCCCTTTCAACATCCTCCACATATTTCGCTAGATGAAGAAATTACAAATTCTGAAACGGGTATGCTTTCGATTGAATGGGATGAACATCCCGATGCAGAAGAATATTATGTCTATCGTGAAGATTCTCCCATTGTAGACATCCCAGAATCGCCCTACTTTATAGTATCGTGGAATAGCTTTTTTGAACATATCAACGAAGAGGGTACATATTATTACCGTGTAGTTGCTGTTAAGGATGAAGGTACCAGTTATTCCGATATTTCTAATGAAATTTCCTTTACCTTCGAATTTTTAGATGAAAATGATAATAATGTATCCGAGGATGAAGGCGATACTGATGAAAGTGAAGGGCAAGATCAAGATGGAGATGAAGACAATACGGATACTGGTCAAAATAACAACACAAATACGGGAGATTCTGATAAATCCGGAGATCCTGATAATGACGGAGATAGTGGAATCCCAGGGTATCCTATTGGCGCTTTTGTTGTATTATGTACATTTTCAATCTCCTCTATTTTTGCAATTATTCTTAAAAAAATGAAACAAGGTAGAGATGTGCCTTCGGAGAATCTGAATTTGAAGTAATGCTCTGAGATCTTTTTTTCTCTTCTTTTCCCCACTCATTTCTTTTATTTTGTTCCCTTTTATTCCATTATTTTTCGCAATGAGTTAATAATCGCTTTTCCTAACGAATAGGAATTCCTAAGCCCCCAATAAGTGCTTGCAAGTCCCAAATTTTTATAATTATGTTCAAAAAGATATACTGCGAAACTAATTCGTGCTCATTTGTGGGGAAGGGTTCTTCCATAATAAGGAAAAAAAGGAAAAATTCCATTCCATTATTCTATTGGGATATTAGTTTTCCATTACATACTCTGTTTAAGCTTAAAGTTTCGCAATCTCTGCAACAAATTGATCTGTTTTTGGAATGTTTCTATCTGTTGTGAGATCCGTTCCTCTTGCTGCTGGTACTCTTCAATAGTTATCTTATCCTCTGTGAACGCATCTTGGGCCTTTTCCAATAAATCTTCCATGGCCCCTTGTTGATAGGCGATCTCCTGAGCTTTTTGGTCGATATTTTGGATTTCAATGTTAAAATCAATCCCGTTTTTGCGGCATTCATTTTCCAGTTTATATTTCTCGAGCTGTCCGCTGGGACTATCAACATCTTGTTTTTGTGCATTTGCAACCTGGGCATCTCCCTGCGATCCTTGGCTTGCCGCTCCCTCCCCTTCTAAATCCTTTAGAAAGGCATTAAAATCGTCCAGTTCGTCTGGCCCTTGGACATCGGCTTGCTGTCCTGTTGGTGGCTGTGCAACACTTGGCTGCGCAACACTTTCTGGTGCAGATTGTTGTGGTGATTCAATTTGGTCTTGTTCGGTATTACTACCGTCATCAATTCCCAAATCAAAACCAAGCTCTTCTTCTGCCCTTTGGCTGCCTAAAGTTTCGGAGGAAAACATCGATTTTCTCTTTTTCTTTTTAGGTTTTTGTGCCTTTCCTGCAGTATCAGTGGTTTGTGTTGATTGAGCTGCTGCTTCAGACTGGCTGAGCTTATCCATATCCGCCATCATTGAATCAAATTCGCTTAAATCGTCGCTTGCATGTGCAGATTGAGTTTGAGGTGATGATGGTTGTGCGACTTGATCGGGGGTTTGTGGTTCTGCATTGGCTGCCTGAGTTATTTTATCTGGAGCGGATTCTGGCGCTGGTTCTGCTGATTGTTCTGGCGCTGGTTCTGCTGATTGTTCTGGCGCTGGTTCTGCTGATTGTTCTGGC
>CAZEPC010000511.1:0-699 GCA_964513765.1 uncultured archaeon | reverse complement strand
GGCATTTCTTGTGGTGGTTTTGATGATGCTTCAGCGGGGGCAGGTGAGGGTTCTTCGGCCGTTTCCTGTTGTTTTTCATGTTTTTGCGCTTCGAGTTCTTTTTCCCTTAACTTTCCTTTATCCACATCTGCGAGCACCTCTGCCAACGGTTCTTGCTCTTCTGGTTCTTCCTTTTCTTCCTCTGGTTGTGCTAGCTTACCACTACCGATGGTGAGGACATTTTTCTCGAACTCCTTGAGCTTGGTTTCCATTTTGTAGGTATTGCCAAACCGATTTTCCTTCAAGGTATCTTCAGTTTTTATCTTTCCCTTCATGGATCCTGCAAAGAAGGGATTGTTTGAGCCGGTTGCGCTTATTACGCTGTCATCCAGCTTGTCTGTATCCCCGTCCTTTTTCTTTTTTCTTCCCGAAGTAGGTGCGGGACCAGCACTACCCAAAATATTGGCATCTCCGATGGTTTCATCCCTTTGGTTGAAGGATCTGTCCCTCGCCCATTCGGCCTTATCGTACATACCCACGGCATCGTAGCACTCCGCAAGGTGGTCAAAGCCTTTGGGGTAGGTGGGATCCGCCTTCACGAGCTTATTAAATTGCTGGATGGCCAATGCATATTTTCCCATCTTTTTATAGATGATGGCCAGCGAAAAGACCAGTTTCAGCTGGTTCTTGTTCGTGTTCGCAAAATTCTTGGCGTCGATG
>CAZEPC010000510.1:0-3357 GCA_964513765.1 uncultured archaeon | reverse complement strand
CCCGCCAATATCAAACCGGGATAGTTGGCTTTGAACGATTTCTTGAAATTAAAGCAATTACCAGCAATATTGAACAGACGCCGGATGCGATATATTTGAAAGATCCGAAGGGGAGAATTGAATTTAAGAATGTAACTTTCGCCTATGAAGGCGGAGATGAGAAAGTTCTGGAAAACTTAGATCTTAATATCCCGCCAGGTGAAAATGTGGCATTAGTTGGTCCTTCGGGGGTTGGAAAAACCACAATTACCCGTCTGATTCCTCGTTTTTATGAGTTAACGCAAGGGCAGATTCTTATTGACGGGATAAATATTAAGGATTTGACGATTGAATCGCTGAGAAAAAACATCGGATTTGTGCAACAAGATATTTTTGTGTTCTATGGAACAATCCGGGAAAATATCATTTACGGAAACCCCGATGCTTCCGAGAAAGAAGTTATTCAAGCAGCGAAAAATGCCCAAATCCATGAATTTATCAAGAATTTACCAAATGGGTATGACTCAATTGTGGGGGAGAAAGGAGTGAAGCTTTCAGGGGGCCAAAAGCAGAGAGTGGCTATCGCACGGGTATTTCTTAAAAATCCTCCCATACTCATTTTGGATGAGGCAACATCCTCCTTGGACAATACTACGGAATTGTTAATCCAAAAGGCGATCGACCTTTTGGCCAGGGACCGAACTACCATAATAGTAGCCCACAGATTATCTACCATCAAATCTGCCGATGAAATCCTGGTGCTAACCGATGAGGGCATAATTGAAAGGGGTGCCCACGATGAACTAGTTGAGAAAGGCGGTCTTTATTCCTATCTTTACCGGGCACAAGTGGAAGGCTTCATTCCGGATTCGCTCGAAGATGGAGAAGATGAGATCCTAAAGCAGATTGTGAAAAAGTAGCCCTTTTTGATTAGATCTTAATAATAAGCAACTTTTTTATCCATTTTAATTTTTATAGATAGAGATGTCCCCTAATGATCAAAATGAAATAATTATCGAACCTGTACGAAAGGAAGATTTGGCTCCCTATGTATCTTGCTTGGTAACCGCATTTAACGATAAGTTTCCTCTCTTTTTCAAAGGAATACCCCAAAATAAATACGAAAAGGTGATGAGGGACCTATTTTGGGCAACGAGAAATAAAGATGCTCCCGATAAGCCTTTGGGTGGTGGATATGTGGTAAAGAAAACTTCATCTAAACATGAAAATGGTGAGAGGGTTGTCGCGGCATTTAACCTCATTCTCTCCGACATGAAGAAGGAGCCTTGGTGGCCCGGATGGAAAGCATTGAACAGCCATCTCTCATTTTGGGAGGCCTTAAGGGGCGGCTATTGGCTCCAAGCGCTGGGTCAGAAAAGGGTCGGGAAAAAGGAATTGTACTTGGATTTCATTGGTGTGTTCCCGAAATATCGGGGACAAGGGATTGGGAGTGCCATCTTTTCATTTCTTGAGGATTTTGCAGATAAAAAGGGATTGGAAAAAATGAGTTTATATGTTTCGTGCAAAAATGAACGGGCTAAGAAATTATATGAGCAATTGGGCTTTCACGAAAAGAAAAAAGTCAAAATATTTCTCTCCAAATATAGATTAGGGATTCCCTTTTATTATCTCATGGAGAAAGAGCTTTAATTCTAGTTGTGTTAGTACTTAAATTTAGATTGCATTGAAAATTGGGCAGTATAAACGTAGTATGTTGAACTTTTGGGCACTATATTGCCACCATAATTATAATAAATATAATACACAGAACCAAATGAAAAAGGGCAAAACTTCCGCCCGTTTTCAGAAGTGTTTTGTAGTTGAATCCCTCCACATTGTTTTTAGTGGCAATGTTAAGTGTCATAACATCACAAGCCGCCCCTTGGGGCAGAATATTTCCTCCTAAATTCACACCCAATAATAATGCTGCAACTATCGCAACAGGTGGGTTTGGTCCATAAAGTCTGGATATGATATTAATGAACGCGATGGTAGTTGGTGCGTTTGCAAGGATCCCGGACATAAAGCTAGAGATCACCAAAAATACGACCGCAGTCGCCATAAGCCCTGCCTCCTTAAGTCTTTCTAGTTTATCGGAGATTTCCGTAAAAATCCCAATCACCTTCATGCTTCCGATCATCAAAAAGAGGGAAAGAATGAAGAAAATCAGGTTCCAATCAATCTTCTTTATGGAATCCGAGAGACGGACATCATCTATCAGCCCCAACACTAATGCGCCTATAAAAGCAACAATATACGACTCTTTGATGAATATTAATCCCATGATAACTATAAATAGATATCCTGCATTTAGTTGGAAGGTTTTCTTATCTGAGATGACTAAATCGGGAGACATAATCTCTAGAAGAACCTTCTTTTTCCTATCTGTGGGGGCTTTTACTCCCTTGAACACCGTATATTCCAAAGCTAATAAAGTTATTCCGAGAGTGATAAAAGAGAAAAACGCGAGATTTTTTGCGAACCAAGGGATGTTTAGATTGAATGCATCGGAAATCAGAATATTCTCCGAGGAGGAAAAGGGAGTAAGGATAGATCCAATGTTAATGGTGATGGTAATCCCGAAAAGATATGGTCTGGGTTTAATTTCCAATATTCGACAAGCACGAATAACCAGCGGAATAAAAATAATTGCCACAGTGACATCGGCAATAATGGAGGCCAAAAGGGTCGAGACTATACAAATTGTATAGAAAAACACTCTGTGATTCCCCTTGGTAATGTGCAATGTTTTAACCGCAATCCATTGAAAAATCTTATGCTTCTCGGCGATTGAAATGAGAAGCTGCATTGAGAAAATAAATATGAGGGGCTTAAAATCCACAAACTCAACAAACTCATTATAGGAAGTTCCGTAAAAAAATGAAGTAACTATGCACGAAAGCACGGCAAAGATGAGCGCATATACGACATAATCCAATTCTTCATTGCTAAAAATGATCATAACCGCAATAAAAAATCCGACTACAAGGGAAAACGCCCACCAATTCATATATGAATAAATGTAATATCCTTTATTTATTTTGAGGGCTAATAAAGGATTAAGGATCTCTCAAATTCGTTTTTTGAGGTACTACTCATTTTTAATCTTAATTTTTTTTCGTATTCATCACTTGAAACCATCACCTCTAATTTTTAATTAAACCTTCCCTTTATGTGTTATAATGAATGAATTTGCTCATTTTCTTACCGGCTATTTATTTGGGAGATTATTGAAGGATCCAAAAACGGGGAAACGATATGAGTATTATCGTTTTGAATGCTTTATTGTTGCTTTTGCGGCTTTTAGCCTTGACTTGGATTTTTTGATCGATGAATTTGTTCCAATGGAACACGGCGTATATTCCCACACCATTCTGG
>CAZEPC010000509.1:0-3371 GCA_964513765.1 uncultured archaeon | reverse complement strand
AAAAAAAAAAATCTCGAAAATAGATTATTCATTTCATTTTCTACACTAATGATGGATTCGGATACGTTTTCATTCCCAATATCTGCACATGATTGATTATTGACTGCTTTTATAAGTTTGAGAAATAAATACCCAATAAACGTCTTAGACAAAATAGAAAAAAACATTAGTAACGAAGTGGCCAAGACATGTGGGTTTTGAAAAATTTTTTATTTTTTCCTCGCAACAAAAAATATAACATTTAATCTATTTTTGTCATAAAAAATAAAAACAAATAGGACAAAATTAATCTATATAGAAAATATCTCCATAAAAAGACATTCTCTTTGAAAGTACAAAGTTCTAAGGCTTCCTACAAATTTTCTCATCATTTAAAACTAATACTAAAATAAATGTGCGTAAAATATGAAAAATCTAAAACCGAAAGCACCTCCAACCTATCATTTAATTACATGCGGTACCTCATTACTGTCAAATCTAAAGCGCAATAACCCTCTTTTCAATTATAAAAGTGCTATTGAAAAACTGAAATACAATCATGATAAATTATCCAATGCTGCATATAAAAATCAAATTGCCCATGATTTGTTCTATGGTATTTTAATCCATGACCAAGAGGGTTCTACATTGGATACATTGGAATTGTCCAAAGGAACCCTTTATGATAATCTGGAGCATTTAACCGGGAAGGCGTTAAATCCTGAAACATTACCCCCTCTACTTATGGCTATCCAAAAGCAAGTACCTTCCGAATTAAACATTAAAAATACCCAGGGGTTTACCCTTAATGGCGAAAATCTTCGGATAAATTCATTCCGATACAATGGGTTGAACTTTACTCTATTTACTGCTTATACGTTTCCCCCCCAAGTAGTTCTTGAGGAATTCCTTGATTTGTTTGATTCTTTCATTGAGGAATATTCCGAGGAAATTACCCAATTTAAGAGGCTTGGTAAAGTTTCGGGGGATTTAAGGTTTTTCCGAACTAAGACCAAAATGAAAATTATGAAAATTATTCAAGAATATCTGAATCATATTCAAATCTACCGTACTCGCTACTCTAAAAGCTTAATCCCTCATGCGCTTAAAAAACTGAAGGAGGATCCTAGGGGTTATTCCGCCGAACTTAATTCTCTCTGGGAGTTTGTAGGATCCCAGGATCTTAAGGGTTGTACTTTATTAGCAACAGATACTCCCGAAGGTGAGTTTTGTGCCCAAGTGATATCTCAATATATTAATGAGGAATTTACGGTGCCCACAGAGGTATATAGGATTCATGAATTTGGTAGAAAAAACATAGTCGATGGGATTATGAATTTGAAAAATAAAGTGATGAAAGAGATTGAGCGCATTCATGCACTCTCCTCTCGTCCAGAGATCTATTTTAACCTAACCGGCGGATTTAAGCCTGAAGCTGCAATGATGCAGTTATTAGGGGGTCTTTATCATATAAAATGTTACTATATATACGAAACTACCCGGGAGGTGGTGCTCTTACCCTCTTTTCCCGTTGGATCGGGTAAAACTCCCTTATATGATTTTTTAATCGCATTTGATGACCCCCTTAGTTTGGAAGAAAAGGAATACCAAGATTTTGTGCAAAAGAATCAAAAACAATTTAATATCTCGCTGAAAATGAATTATATTAATGAAAGAAATGGCTGTGATTCCGATATGGAAGAAGAAAATCATGTCTTAACTTTAACTCCCAAAGGTAGGTTATTTTTAGAAACCGCGGAAGATTTTCGATATATTCGAAAATTCAAGAGTGGACTCCAGTAAGCAAGGGTAACTTACACTAAAGAAATAAAAACTAAACGAAAACCAAGCGAAAACCAAGGAAATACCTGCGCAAATTACAAATGGCACAATCAGCAATCAACCAGCCAATACCTACGCAAATTACAAATGACACAATCAGCAACCAACCAGCCAATACCTACGCAAATTATCAAACAACCAAACAACCAAACTACTAATACCTAAGAAATTTATCAATCAAACAATCAGCAAAAAATTGAGGAACATTTGAAAAATGAGCACAATCACCCAGTTTCAATTTGATATATTTCCAGAGTCTTGTCCCGAGCAAGGGTTTTCTCTCCTTTATGGTTATGTGTTCCAAGGCATATTAATGAAATGGATAAAAAATATGGATCCGACTCTGGCCGAGAACCTACATAAAATGAAAGATGAGGATGGAAATACTCTCAAAAGACTATACAGCATTCAATACAAAAGAATTATGAAGAGAAATCCTCACTACCAACAGCCTCGTACTATCTCAAATAAAAACAAGGAAAGGGGACCTCATAGGAAAATGGGAGATAATGAGGTTGTTGAAATAAATAACAATGGTTTAGATCAAGTAGATGAAAGTATTCGAAAAGGTAGTAGTTGCAAGAGGGCGGGTCAGAGCAATAGAGCGGATCAAGGTAATAAGGTGGGCGGTCCGAATAGAAAGCCTCGCGATACCTCTCGTATCAATGCCCATACAAAACGAGGAGATCAATCCCGGAAGTTAAATCCAAAATATCATAGAGGGGTACGATTTACGGTAAATTCTGCCAATAATGAACTTTCGCGGGCATTATTTAAACTGCACTTGAATTGAAATCTTAATTCTATACAAATAGGCAAACGGCCGGGAGTGATTGCCGACATTTCGATAAGTTACCAACCTCTGGAGAAATTACTCTCCCAAAAGAAGCATTCACCTCTACAGGAGTTTTCTCTTAAATTTTACACTCCCACCTCCTTTTCTGTATCGGGAAGAGAGGAGGTAATGTGTTTACCATTGTCCCATTATGTGTTTGGAAATTTGACCCGGCAATGGAATAGCGTCCTTCTGGATTCCTCAAATGCCATTCCTCCCGAGTTTTATTCGTGGGTTAAGAAACATGTGGTGATCTTATATCACTCCATTGAGACTAAGACATGGCACCGTGGGAAGCGCAGATCGTTTGTAGGCTTTATTGGCTGGACCAAATATAAAGTTCTTCCGAACCACGGCAATTTCTCTGATTTGGACGGTAAATTCCGAGAAATGCTCCCTATCCTGTTGAAATTTGGCGAGTTTATGAATTTGGGGAGGGGAAGAACCGCGGGATTTGGTAATTTTAAGGTAAAAAGCAGATTAAACCAAAAAGCAGTATAAAGCAAAAGGAAGTTTAAACCAAAAAGCATGCAAATGGGTTGAAAAAAATGATTAAAAAGAGGATTGAAAGAATTGAAAGTTTGGTTCAAAAAACGAAATGGAAAAAGCTAATATCCGCTCTGGAATCTATGAAAATAAAACAATCTGAAAGCCCGGAGGCCATAAGTTTCTCCGCCTATGCTAAATTTAGAGCACTTCCAAGAAGACTAAATAG
>CAZEPC010000508.1:0-3381 GCA_964513765.1 uncultured archaeon | reverse complement strand
CTTATGCAAATATTAATCCTATATTTTTCGGGAACGGGAAATACCCAATTTATCTCAGAGTGGCTTTTTGAAAAGCTTGAGAAAAGTAACTATCATGTGGATATCTACTCTATTGTAAATTTTCCTAAGAACAAGATAGGAGAGTATGATATTCTAATTCTGGGATATCCGGTGTATGAAACTAATAGCCCAATTATAGTCAGAGATTGGATAAAGGGTTTGAAGTCGGAATTGAACCGAAAAATCGGAGTATTTGTATTTTGTACTATGGGCGCGTTTGCCGGGAACACCAACCGGAAAACACTGAAACTATTGGAAAAACAAGGATTTCGACCCCTTGGATCAGGAAAAATTCGGATGCCCGGCAGTGATGGATTATGTATGTTGAAAGAGGTCTCTTGGATGGTGAAGAAAGCCAAAGAGTCCGACTTCGATCATAAGAAGGGAGCGGAAAAATTATTTAAAGAAATATCTGACACTTTTGAAAGAATTAGAAAAACGAAAGCAAAATCCAATGTCGAGCTGGGAAAAGCTATAGAATCGATCTCAAAGTCGATACCCTTAAGTATTTTAGGATATTTACTGGATCCGTTAGTTCATTGGCTCTATAAATTATTGAGTAAGAGACTTATACACAAGATGAGAATTGATGAATCTTGTATTCATTGTAATAGATGCATCGAAATTTGTCCCATTGAGAATATAAAAGAACAGAACAATGAGATTATTTTTGGGAGTGAATGCATTTTGTGTATGAGGTGTATAAATCAATGTCCTGCAGAAGCGATTCAAATCGGGAAGATGACTAAAGGAAAATTCAGATGGAAAGGGCCAAAAGGTGATTTCAAACCCTTAAAACATCAATACAAACAATCAAAATAAGTCTTATAGCATCTTTGAATGAATATGAAAAAAATCAAAGATAAAAAATCTAATTCTGGATAAATACTAACTCTGGATAATTTTAAGGGTTCTGATTTCGAAAGGAGCAAAGTTTAATTTAATTTTATCCCCTTTGCTTAGAGTTTTCTCGTTTTCCTCTACGAGGTTCGTCTCCTTGATTTCGCATTCCCCCAGCCCATTCAGAGTCAATTTGCACGAAGTTTGTTTGCCTATGGATTCAAACAGGCGCAAAATTATGGAATTATCGTCTTCTGCAGTTTTAATGGTAGAACAGTGAATATTTTCCGCTGCTAAACCAAGCAAAGGTTTTGGAAGTTTCGAACCCGAGTAGATCGGAAACCACGTGTTAAACACCGTTGCGTGCCAATTCACCTTACCTTGGATGTGATCGCCGGCGTGTACGAGAAGAGCATATCGGAATTTATGCTTTCCGATGTCCCCGTCTTTTCCAGGATGATTGGTAGCGCGCAGTAAGTTGAGATCAATGGTGTTCTTTTTGATTCGATATCCGTATTTGCAGTCCGTAATCACTGCAGCCCCATAGTTACCGTTGGACATATCAACCCACTTCTGTGCTGGAACTTCCCACCGAGCTTTCTCGATCTTGGTTTTGTTCTGTGTTGAACGGGAGATAGTTCCAAATTGTATGTCGCAAACTGCTTCTTTGGTTTTAAGATTCAGCGGGAATGCCGTCCTAAGCATCTTCTTAGGACTATGCCAATCCAATTCTGTCTCAAATTCAATCATCTTCTGATTGGGGTGAAGCATAACCCTTTGCGTAATAGTGGACTTGCGATATTCATAGTTTTGTTCCACATAATTGATCGGACCGCATTTAAAATGCTTGGACTCAACCAGTTTAGGTTTCCTTGCAAATTGATATCGATACTTCGATCGAATGTTCCACGCATTACCACTATCGCTGTATACTTTTAACTTGTTTCCCGGCGAGCGCATGATTTCTTTGTCGAGTTCCTTGTCAAACACGGAAGCGATATTCCCGTTTGACTTAAACGAAACTTTAATCAAATCGTTTTCCAGTACGTCGGTTGGACTTTCCAGCTCTGCTTCGTAGACATTAATCTTCTCGGTTTTGTCAGAAAGGGGCATCGAGCTGAATTCAACGCATTTCTTTCCAACCAAACGGACCACATTAACCTTTCGATGGAGGGGGTTGTATACGGAAGTTTTGCCGCCGGTTGGAACTATTAGGGGGGATGTTTCAAGTGCCTCCTCCAGCAGAGAATCCAATTTTTGGTCAATTTTTTTATACGCTGCTATACATTCGTCGTATACCCGTTTTATAGAGGACCCAGGTAAAATATCATGGAACTGGTAAAGTAAAATCTCTTTCCAAATGGCCTCTAACTCATTCTTGTATTTGTAGTGTTTGTTCAGATGTACCAACATAGTTTCAATGGTTTTTAGCTTCTGTTCCAGCTTGCGATTGTAATACTTTACGGCCGCTTGAGATGTGTAGGTCCCACGATGTATCTCCAGATACAGTTCTCCTTGATAGGTTGGAAACTTTTCCTTTTTGCGAGAGATTTCGTCGAAGAAGGCTTTGGAAAATTCCTGCCTCACCTTCGGCAAGGGTTCTAAATTGGAAATCCTCTGTAACCGTTCCAAGTGCTCTGCCCCAGGCCCTCCGCCCCCATCTCCGATCCCGAAGAGATTCAACGTGCGTTTGGAAATGTCTTTTTCTTGATAATCATTTTGAGATTTCAAGGCAAATTCCGCGGTGATGGGGCTATTATAGGTCCCCTCGGGCGGCATATGGGCGAACACCGAAGTTCCATCGATTCCTTTCCAGTTGAAGGTGTGATGAGGAAATTTATTGGTACGATTCCAAGAGAGTTTTATGGTCATGAAGTAATCCAATCCCGACTTTTTGATTATCTGAGGAAGATTGCCGTTGTAGCCAAAGACGTCGGGAAGCCACAGACTTTTCACCCTGATTCCGAATTCTTGTTGAAAATAGCGGATTCCGTACAGCATTTGTCGTACCAATGACTCGCCGCAAGGGACGTTGGTGTCTGATTCCACCCACATTCCACCTTGCACCTCCCAGCGGCCTTCTTTGATTTTCTCTCGAATCTTTTCGTAAAGCTTGGGGTAGTCTTCTTTAATCCACTTATACAACTGGGGTTGACTCGACATAAAAATATATTCTGGATATTCCTCCATTAAGTTAAGCACTGTAGAGAAACTCCTGGCTACTTTTCCCCGCGTCTGGGCCAGTGACCAGAGCCAGGCTACATCAATATGAGTATGCCCGACACAATTCACCGTAATATCAGACTCACCACAATATTGATCATAGAATTCCCTGAGATAATTATTGGCTTCAGCAACAGATTCTGTAAATTCAGTAGAATCTGGTTTTCTCAAATCCAGTTTATTGATAGCTTCATTCAGATAATTCAAGATATCTATTCTATTTTTATCATCTTTATCAAGCATACCGGCTACACCGTG
>CAZEPC010000507.1:0-3381 GCA_964513765.1 uncultured archaeon | reverse complement strand
CCAACGAGTCTCCAACCCGGTCTGCAACTTTATGGACCTCAAGAGTTTGATAATAGTGAGCCAAAAGTGTAACTTGTTTTTCTTTCTTAAGTTCTTCTATCTTTTTAACTTTTTCAATGATTTCATTTTTATCTTCAATTATTTCTTCGGAATCTTTTTCCATTTATGATCATTTCCTTTGTATTTTTGATCTTTTTCTTGATAAAATATCGAACTTTAATTACTAAAATCAATGAAGATACAAAATTTTTTATTTTTTTTGATTTTCCATTTTACTATGGTATCAAATATTGGAGCATATGATTATTCACAAGAAAACCATTATCACGTGGTGATTGTGGGTGGCGGACCGGCAGCGGTGACAGCGGCCATATACTGCCATAGATTCGATTACAAAGTAATAATGATCGGAGAGAATTACGGAGGCGCCATATCCAGAACATTTTTAGTGGAAAATTACCCTGGAATTATTGGATCGGGTTATGACTTGATGGAAAAGTTCGAAGAACATTACCAGAAGTTTGACATTCCTTTTGAATACGAAAGAATCGTCGATATCAAGAGGGATGAAAGCGTGGGAAATGGATTTATTTCTATTACAACCGCGGGAGAGAAATACTATTCCGATTCTGTATTAGTGGCCACTGGAAGAGAACATCGAAAGCTAAACGTTCCCGGGGAAGAATTACTGCATGGAAAGGGCGTGTCCTATTGTGCGACATGTGACGGGCCTTTTTTTAGAGATGAGAAGATTGTGGTGGTCGGCGGATCCGACACGGCCGCGTGCGAGGCTTTGTTCCTCCAACAATTTGCAGAAAAGGTATATATTGTGTATCGAAGAGATGAGTTACGTTCTGAACCGATATATACGCATAGGATTGAAAAAAGCGAAAAAATTGAGGTTATCTACAATACCAATATTGTTAAAATAAACGGAAAAAACAACGTAGAATCCGTTGTTTTTGATAACGGGGAAGAATTTGAATGCGGGGCCGTTTTTATAGAGATTGGCGCAAATCCCTCTACAGATTTAGTAAAGACCCTTGATGTAGAATTAAATGAGAAAGGAGAAATCATAGTCGATAAATACTGCCAGACCAATGTTTATGGACTTTTTGCGGCGGGTGATGTCACCGATATTCGGGAAAAACAGATGATCACCGCATGCGGGCAGGCTGCAACGGCTGCCTATTCAATCCGAGAATATTTTGATAATTTGGTGTGTAATTAGAGAATAGAAACAAAAGATAAACACACAAACAACAAAAAAAACACAAAATTAAACTAAAGCAATACTACACGACACTATTTCTTTATTCAGAAGAAAAATCGAATTTAACTTGGTAAAAGAAATATGTACGGTTGTTTTCTTCCTTTTTTTGATATTTTTGCTTGCTCATTTCATAATCGTGTTCGCGCTTTATCCGCTTTAGAACTTTATCATAAAATTTTATGGCCGGTTCATTATTTTTATCACATTCCCATGCAACTTGCCATTCATTGAGCGAATCGGTGGCCAAATCAATAATACTATGATAAAATTTCCAGGCCAAACCCCTTCCTCTTCGATTGGGGTAGATATAAAAATGGGTTAAACAGGCAACATCGGTTTCAGGATCCTCATATATAGAATCGATGACACTTGGGAAATCATTGGGAGTAACTAGGCTGAGAAAAAAGAAACCTACATGATCTTTTCCCACACTTGGAGATTCCGGGTCCCTCACAATACTTATCCTAAAGGGGATCTTTTTTGGATTATCCGTGAAGAAAGAATTATAGGCAGGGAATCTATCTTGGAAATCCGGATTTACTGGTCTTCCAGAGGTTAGATCTATTTCTTCCAGATAAGTTTGAAAATCCGCCTTAAAAACTTCTTTTTGGTGGTTTTCAATTTCCATGAATTCGAGGGTTGCCATGTTAGGTAAACAATATTTTGTTTTTTGAAAATAAATAGCTTTATCGGAATTGAGAGAAAATCGAAGAATGCATCAATATGAACAAAATACCGTTCTATCCAGAAAAGGGAATATATAGAGTTATTGAAGAGAGATATAAGATAAGATCATTTTATGAAGGGCAGAACGATATAATAAGCAAAAGTTGCCATGTTGTGTGAATATAAAATCTAAGTACATAATCCCCCGCTGGGAAGGATTAGATTTTTTTCTTTGAAAATACTAAATTCGGATCGATTTCTTTAGCCAGTCTCCAAAAAAACACATCGGTCATACCCGCGATGAAATCCCTGACTATGATTTTCGGATCTTGATGATAATAGGGGTAGTCTTCTAATTTACGAATCTCAGGATACCGTGTTTGGATCTCGCTTAAATTGAGATGAAAATGTTCCTTGAAAATTCGTGACTTGGTATTTCCCTCAATTAAATCTTCATAATACTTATCCCAAAGATGCCGAAATGCCTTCCGGATTACAGAAATAGGTTTTAGTTTATCTGGATGGGCATATATCTTTTTGTAATTGAATTTATAGAGCTCTTGGAGGGCTTGGTGAACTTCAAGACTATAAGAAATATAGTCCCTATCAATTGAATTCATAATGAGATCGGAAATTAGGCTATTAATAATCTCCCGGTTGGAGGAACCCAATCTATTCTTTACAAGAGGGGGAAGTTCGTCAAATCCGGTTACCCCCAAGATTTCCGCATCCCTGATATCCCGGGAGATGTATGATATAGTATCGATAAACCGAACTAAACAGCCCTCCAGCGTTTTGGGAGTAGGGTCCAAATTCTTCCCCAAGAGAAGTTCTCCCATATCCTTTTCATGTTGCTCCCAAGTTAAACCATCAAAATCAGGGACCAATTTTTGGGGATGAGTTTCCCCATTGTGTGAGAGAATCCCATCAATCACCGGAAGGGTTAAATTCTGCATTTCGATCTCCTGCAAAAACCAAACCGATTCAAAATTATGGGAAAATCTGCCATTTTTAAATACTGACCGCAATGTGTTGAACTTGCCGGGTGTTGGCAAAAGCCTTACTTATAGAGTGATTGGTATAACCAGATATGGCCGCAGAATCTTGGCTTTTGATCACGATAATACCCGGCGACATTCCCCGGCAATTCATGACATGGAGAAAGTGGTCATCATTGAATCAAAATCAATCAGTGAGTATCTTAAGCAGCTGGAGAGCATTGGTGAAAAAGCTGAAGATTATGAAAATATCTATGGCTATTCCATTGGCGAAACCGAGCCACGTATGCCAATTTATGAATACCCGGAGTATGATTTTGAGCTCACTGGTGAAATGACAAACCTGGAATATTGAAAAAATGTAATTATTTTATGCTGTTCCGATAGCTTGTTATATCGTAAAAAAGATGCTTAAAAAAGCTAAAATAAATTGCTTAATATTAT
>CAZEPC010000506.1:0-3384 GCA_964513765.1 uncultured archaeon | reverse complement strand
CCGGTTGTCTATCACAATTGTTGGTGTGCTCATAGGGATGGTAGGAAGGGAGTATTTAAAAAAATGAAAAAAAATTGAATGGAAGAAGATTTTCAAAATGCCAGCTTTAGGTAATGATTTTTATCAAATTAATCACTATTTTTATCATCACAATGACATCCCCGAGAGTTTTTAAAAGAATACCGTGCTTAGGCGACAACTGGACCGGTTTTGGTCAGACTAATTTCAAATCAGAATGGTATCTTTCCAGTCCCCAAAAAAAGGGATTTCGAGCTAAGGCAATTGTGCCTGGCAATGTAAGACAAACCCTCATGAAAGAAGGAATCATTAAAGATCCATTTGTCGGGCTTAATAACAAAGACTCACTTTGGGTATCCACCATCCGGTGGAAATATAGCACAAAAATCAATCTTGTGAATATTTTAAGAAATTCCCAAAAGAAATCCAAGTTTCATGAAGAAAATGGAATATTTCACTTGATTTTTCAGGGGGTTGATTATGATGCAGACTTTAAAATCAATGGAAATGCTGTCTGTCGGCAGAAAGGAATGTTTTCTCCCGTTGATATCGCCAGCTCTTTTAAAGGATTAAAAAAACTAACTGGAAATAATGAAAAATCAATAGCGCTAGATGTAGAATTTCACGTCCAACCATTTTGGCGAACTCATGCGGTAAAATGTCAAATGGCATTCGGCTGGGATTTTGCACCGGAGATAAGAACCATCGGAATATGGAAACCCATCACAGTTCATCTTACCGGGCCTGCGTTTTTCACCGAACTCATTGCCAAAATACCCCAAAATGAAAAATACTTTGCACATTCTTCTACTAGCACCACCGCTCCCATAGAGATTACCGGAAATATTTCAATATTCGATATAAATAGGGAAACTCTCAAAGAAGTTAAGAAGCCCCGGCAAATTACATTTGAAATCTCTTGGGGGGATCATCAAAAATACAGTCAGCAGATTACCCGTACCATTACCTCGGGAGAAGAATTTAAGTTAAAATTACAAGAATCAGAGGTTAAGATATGGAATACATGGAGCATGGGAAAACCAAGCCGGGTCCCCATAACCATTAAAGCAAAAATAGACGGACAATTGACGGATATTTATAATGGAAATGTAATTAATAGACATGTAAAATGGGTGAAGAATCCGGGATCCTTAAAAAGCAGCGAAGATTGGACATTTTGCATTAACGGAAAAAGAATGTTTTTGCGCGGATTTAATTGGGTGCCTCCCGACAGCTTATTTGCCCGGATATCCAAAAATAAATATGAGAAATTAGTCGATGCCGCTCTTGATATGGATGTAGATATGCTCCGGGTATGGGGAGGCGGGATTGAGGAAAAGCCTTCGTTTTATGAATATTGCGATAAAAAAGGGATGTTAATCTGGCAAGAATACCCCTTTGCATGCACGAATTACCCCAAAAAGCAGTCATATCTAGATATAGTAAAAAAAGAATGTGATGGAATTACCCTCCGCACCCGTCAATATCCATCAGTTGTTGTGTATTGCGGAGGAAATGAATATAATCCCTTCATCAATCAACCGATCATTGATATTTTGGAGCATTCTGTTCAATCATATGCACCCGATCGCCACTTCTTCTTAGCCAGCCCTTTCAGGGGGGACGATCATAATTGGAGGTATTGGGGATTAAGAAAAGGATTAGAGGCCTATGAAGTCAACGGGATTGGACCCTTTCAATTCCTTTCGGAATACGGGATGCAAGCAGCGCCCAATAGAGAGACTTTAGACATTATTATGGGAGATTCATGCGAAGACGGATACACTGCCAATAAAGATAGGTTTGATCACCATCGGGCTGATTTGGATGGACTGGAGTACTATGCCAAAAAGCATGAAAAACCAATTGAAGATATTTCTTCATTCATATCCACAACCCAAGATATCCAAGCAATTTCACTTAAATATGCTGTAGAGGTGTGCAGGTCTGCATGGCCGAATGTTAGCGGTGTTTTTCCTTGGCAGCTTTCTGACCCTTGGCCAAATATCAGTTGGTCTGTATTGGATTACTATTTGCGGAAGAAAAAATCCTTTGAAGTAATGCGAATTGCCTATTGTCCGGTACTCCCAATGGTTCGTAGTTGGAAAGAGTTCCAAAATGAAGATCGAGAGAATAGGGTATGGAGAAAAGGGAACTTGATTATCCATAATGCAACTCAGAGCCAATTCAACGGGAAATTGAGTTATCATGTACTTTCAAAAGGGAATAGTGATAAGCCATCCTATAGATTGTTAAAAAAGAATTCTTTGGAATTATCCGTTGCATCCGATCGACCTTTGAAAGTAGGAACCATAGATGTTCCGGATAAGGATGGTGTTGTTATTCGCATGAGTGTGAGGAATACCGGTGGTAAATTAATGGGATACAATTTTTGTTTCCCTCACATGCACCCCCGTAAGTTTAAAGCCCAAAAAGCCTTGGACACCGTTAATACCAAATTTGACCGCTGGTGGCGTAATCACATGACTAAATTAATGGAAATGGAAAGGGTTAAGGAACACCACATTGAGTGGGATAAAAGAAAAAGGAAGTTTTGGAAAAATAGAAAAGAAGCAATTTCCTGGACAAACAAGAAGAAATAAGAAATTATATAAAATAAACCGATTTTCCAATCGCATTGATCTGTTCATAAGATTGTTGTATAAAAAAAAATGAAAAGTTTTCACTTTTTTATATCTCCGTTTACTCACTAGTTTGATTGAACCGATGGTCGATACCGAAACCGATTACCTCAGAGCCGATTTCCTGTACCTTTCGCTTTTCAAGAGATGCAGCATTATAATTCGGCCGTATGTGCTCCCCCGAAAGCTGGAGGGGCTGATGAACATCCTCGACATCTTCTACCAAATCGAGCATTTTGACACGGAGAATATGGATATGCTCTACGAGGAGGAAAACCTGGAATTACTGATGGAACATTATGCCACCTCGGGCAACGGAGGTTCGGAAGCACTCACGGGAAATGAAAAACCCACCTTCCTCTTTTTACCGCAGGTGACCAAGGATATGCATCCCACCCTTGCCAAATTTCCGGAGGTCGGCTTTTTGGCCATTCAACTGATGGGATCCAAGAACGAAATTCCGACTGAGGCGTACGAAAGGGTGGCGCTGTACGACAAAAAGCGCGGTAAGATCGCCAAACTTAAGCCCGCCTCTCTTCTGGACGAGCAATCCAAAAAAGATCCCCGCTACGAGTGGTGCGAACAGGTAATCGGGATGTGCAAGGCTTCTTCTTTAGTTTCATCTTCGGGGTCTTCTTCGGGAAACCCTTCAAGTCCCACATCGGGGAATTCATCGGATTCTTCACCAGATGGCAGCCAAAATAATTCGAAGGGGAGCGGGGTG
>CAZEPC010000505.1:0-3388 GCA_964513765.1 uncultured archaeon | reverse complement strand
GGTTAAATCATTAATCCTCAAGGTATATTCGGTAAGTCCGATCTTTTTCACGAGATCTATGGTGGCAATTAAGATTTCAGCATCCGCAGACACGGTATCTGCGCCGAACATCTCCACTCCTGCTTGGGTGAATTGTCGGTATCTTCCAGGTGCTGGTTTATCATACCGGAAACATGGTCCTACATAAAATACCTTCACCGGTTTTGGTTGATGTAATAATTCGCTTGTAATATAAAAACGAACGATGGGTGCCGTGAATTCGGGCCGTAAAGCGTAAAGTTTCTGTTCTTCCACCTTATGAATCGGCGGATCCTCAAAGGTAAAGATGTCATTGATGATCTTCTCCCCGGACCGGAATTCAAATAATTCAAAGAAATCATAAATTGGAATGTCTATCTGTTGATATCCGTATTGTACGAAGTGATCTTCCAAGGTTCTTTGGAGCCATCTCCGTTTGTTCATTTCCTCGGGCGTGAAATCGATTGTTCCCGTAGGCTTAGTAAGATTTATTTTCTTATCCGTAATTTTATTTCACCAAGTAATAGTATAGATAGAGAAGTGAAATGACCATCAAAAATTTTTCTTTTCTGGGATTATGTATTGCGTATTTATTAAGAATTCCTATCTTTGGGGGGGCTTCAAAAAATTTTTAATAATTTAGGTATTACTCACTTTGTAGATTATTGTGTTCTGAATATTAAGAATCCAAAACTCTCAAAATTGTAAAATTGCCACTCTAACTTAGGGTCCGTAAGCTAGCGGTAGACGGACGGGTTGTGGCCCCGTTAACCCCTTTTCGATTAAGGGCGGACCCACCATTCTTTTCTTTTATTTCTTGCTTATTTTCAATTTCTTCAAATTTCGCTAGGCTTCCTTTTAGCCTTTTTCCACGGTTTAGAACAAATTTTATTCACAAAGGATTGAGTTCTCCAAAGTTTTTAATGTTGTTTGAATTATTATAAGGCAATGAAATTAACAGATGGTATAGGAAAAAAGAAATTACTGGCTATAGGCATTGGAATCACGATTCTTATCGCAACTGTGGTGGGCTTCATCCAATTATATTTTAGAGAGATGGAATTTTCCTCTGAAGGATTGGTTTTTGCCGCGGTTGGAGACCCGCATTATGGATGGACAGGTGATCAAAATGCCGATGATATTACAAATGCTTGGACAAGTGATCCCAATTTACCGCCCCCGGATTTTGCCATTAATATCGGCGATTATACCCATTTTGGTACTTCGGAAGGCTATCAAGTTGCCACTAAGGATAGTTTTGGGGATTATTTAATGCCGTGGATGTTTGTCTTTGGAAATCATGATACGGCAGATTATAAAACGGATACCGGGAGGGATATTTATAATGATGGTTCAGGAGTACAAGATACCGAAGTCTATGATATTCCGTACCAAGCCATTGAATCTGGAAAAGAATTCACGGGCACAATGCAGCGCAATTACGCATATCTATGGGATAATATTTTATTTTTGGTATTTGGAGATATGGGCAATACTATGCTTCTCACGCATTCTCAGCGACAATGGCTTAATTACATGACCGATCTATATCCGAATAAGACCACCATTACTATCAGCCATCAAGGCTTTCACCCTCAAGCAGGTCACAGTACCTATAGATATTACAATGATTTAACGTGGTGGGAAAGTTTTATTCAAGATAATCCCCAGCTCGCCCTCCATATTCACGGTCATAATCATGAATTTCTACATTATACATATCACGGATTGGACGCCGTCGATACAGGAATCACAAATGAAATGGGTAAACCCTATACGGTATATTTTGAAATAACCGAAAGTTCCATTTCGGCGGGTATTTATAATGTTGCCAAAAAACGGTGGCAGAACGGAAACTTTTTTCGGAAAGAACTGGAAACCGGATGGAAGGACGAAGGGATAAGTTGGTATTCTGTGTCTAAAAGAGTTCAAGATGCCCAAAACTTTGAGCAAGATAACCGTATTTTGGCAAAAAATCATAAAGTACAACTTATCGGATCCGATCCTGAGCTTGTTGAGCAAAACCGGAAGTTTGATCATTGGGGCAACCCGGAAAATAGTCTCTATTGGATCGGGTATGATAATGACGGAGATAACGGAAAAACGGAGGGCTATGTCGAGTTTAATGGGACGGATTCTTTTTCCGCGAGTACGACCCCCGCCTTTGATAATCAAATCCCGCTAGGCTGGTATACAAAATGGACTGAGGGGAAAGTTCCCGACTCTACTACTCCGAGAGCGATCCCGGGCAAAACATATAAGGTAAAAGCAAAAGTTAGAGCCGATAAAGAAATCCAAAACGCAATGGATATCTCTCTAAAAGTCTTGGGAAAAAACCTCTCGCAGACCATCAAGGAAAAAACCTCCGTTATATCGGCTATTGATCTAAACTCTAACTATAAATGGGTTGAAGGAGAGATCTTGGTTCCGGAGGATCAAGATTCATGGATATTAAAAACGATTTGGGATTCCAAGGATTCAACAGGTCATTGTTATTTAGATGAATGGTCAATAATGCGGAAAGGCGCCCAAGAAAGTACCGCCGATTTCAATCTTACACTCAACGATCACCATTTTAGTCATTTAGGTGTTTTAGGGATTAATGAATTCGCCGAATTTAACGTCCCCCACCATGCAATCCAGAATCAATTGAACTTTTCTCCGTCGATGGGAGGTTCCAAAACGGGGCTGATAAGATTAATCTATGAAGACCCAATCCTATGGAGCGATGATCTTTCCGTCGGATTTGAACCAGATAGTGGGCAAGAGGAATATATATGCCAATTTCAAAAAGTGTATCCCCAAGATCTCCAAGTTCCTCTCTCGGTATCCCTTTTCAACCAAAATTATACCATTGAAAATGCAGTGCTTCATGATATTAAAGGTTATAAGGCCTACACATTGAGCCAAGATATGTTGGCCGGGTCCATTTCAGTGGGAGTATGATATAAAAGAATGGTGAAGAGGGATAATAAAAATAATGGTGAAGTTGAATGATAAAAAGAATGAAGGAAAGAACTCAGAAATATATTGAAATTTTTGGTATTAATACTTGGCAGATTATTTCCCTATTTTTGCATTTTTTTATGGGGCTTGCTTTATTTTATTTAATATGGGACTTTAGCCTTGTGGCTTTTTATTTAAATCTCTCTCTGTTCCCGGTATTTTTAATTTCTTTAGGAAAAACCTCAGAACAGACCTTGTCAAAGCCCTATAGAAATGGTAAACATGGCAAAGGGTTGAATGCACAAGAGGCAAAAGGCGATGTACAAAACTCCCAAGAAAATATAAAAGACGTTGTACAAGTCACACAACTATCTGATCCACAAGAAAAAAATAATGTTTATTGGAATTTAAGCATACTATTACT
>CAZEPC010000504.1:0-3391 GCA_964513765.1 uncultured archaeon | reverse complement strand
AAATTGGTAAAGGGTTGCCAAGTTCCATTCAGAATGTATTAATTCATATTCTCGAAAATTGTCCTTTAATGGTAATGGGTTATGGCTGTATGGATATTGATATCGTTGGACCAGTAATGATGAGGGCGACAGTTTCACATCCTGTATGGTGGTTAAAACATCACCATTATAAAAATTGTGTTTATAATAATGATCAAATTAGAAAAACATTAATTTCCGAGGAAGACAAAGAAATCATTAACTGGTCTTTTCGAGATGTTAATCCTGCCAAATTATTAGATAAATGGGCTGAAGGATATAATAATTCAGACATATGGTTAATTGAAGCCAATACTGGGCAATTTGTGTTTGCTCTAATGCAAGTATTGAACCAAAAAACCTCTGTATCTTTTGAAGAATGTGAGTGTAATGATTCAATGTGGAAGGAAAAGCTATTTCAACTGGGTGAAGAAAGCAATCGTCTTGAAAAATTGTTAGTTTTGGCCAGACTCGCAAAAATATGTAGTCCAGAGGCAAAATGCCAAGATTTATATGATCTTTCAAAGAATCTTTACCTATCTTCTCTCGATTTAATAGAAAGAAAGAAAGTTAAGAAGGCAAAAATTTATTCTGAGATTGGATGGGATATTTTTCATCAAAATCCTGAAAAAGGTACTGATAAAGCTATCAGATACTATGACAAGGCAATCAATCTCATAAAAGATAATGAAGAAGAATGGCCATTTCACATCGAACTATTAGGGTACCGTATTTTAGCCCTAAGGAGGATGAGGAGAATCTCCGAGGCAATAATATGTGCTAAACATACATGGGAATTAATCCCAGAAATAATTCGTGAGGGGGATTTACCAAAAAATCCAAAAAAATTAAAAAAAATAATATCCCTCTTGGGAGTAAAAGGGAAACAGATGAAATCATTGGCATCAACACTTCAGAGAATTGCCGGATTGTTTGATCAATGTGTTTCTAGCCCGACCACTTTAGCTATTTCCATAGGTGATGATGTCCAATGGTGTTTGCACCCCTTAGAGAAAAAATTATTGAGATATGTTGTTAATTCTTTGAAATCGGCGCTCTTTATTTATCACCTCGCTGGAGATCTATTGGGAATAATAAATCATCAAAATTATCTTGGTTTAGTATATTCAAAGATGGGAAATGGAAAGATGGCCAAAAAAGTCCATAAAAAATCTTTATTATTAGCATCTCAACTAGAACATCATTTTAAGTATGCTCAAGCCATAAGAAACCATGCCCTTGCCCGAGAAGCTTGTGGTGATCTTCATGGGGCCATTGATGATTTAATTAGTGCGAAGGAAAATTCCAAGATTGATTCGGCATTATTCTGGAGTTGCTTATGGCACTTGGGGAGAATAAGAATAAAAGCAGAAAAAGAGGAAGGTATCGAAAATATTGAAGTCCACCTTGACAAGTTTAATGATTGGCATTGGAGAGCAAACGATCTTGCCCTACTGGGTATAGCGCAATACGATCTCAAAAATAATCCAAAAAAGGCAAAAATCTATTTTTCTTTGATGTTTGATGAATACCCAAAAAGGAATGGGGAAATAGATGTAAGTAAAATTAAAAGACATACATACGGGACGGATAACGCATTGGCGAACTGTAGGGTGGCATTAAATCGGTTGAAAGGGATTTCCGAAGATCAAACCCTATGTGATAAGATTCAAAATTTTAAATTAAAGTTAGAAAAAATGCGGTCGCAATTTTTATCTGAATCATTTTCTTTTTTAGATTTGAAAACATAAGGTGAAAAAATTGGAAATTTCAATTGGGCTTTTTGCTGGTATTTTCAATGAAGGGGGAAAACTTCTTCTCCGAAGAAGAAATAAAGAAAGCCCCGAGATATTTTGTTCCCATGAAGGGGATTGGGAACTCCCTGGGGGAACTATGGAAGAATCCAATATTTTGAATGCAAAAGATGAACGAATCATCGGTGAAGAATTGGCAAGAGAAATAGAAGAAGAAACAGGTATTTCGGCAAGTTTACCGATTATGCCTAAAATGTTTCCGTTCATGAAGATTAATCCGGAAAATAAAGATATTGATATGGCTTTCCTTGTGCCTTATGTTGAAACAATTGGAAAACCAACCAAAGGTAAAAATATATATGTCTCTCCCAATGAGATCCAAAAATTAGCCTTAAATTCGAAGGGCAATAGATTGGTTTCTGGATTTGGAAATAGGATGCATCGAATGGCTCTGAAAGCCTTAACTTATTCTGAAAATGTAGAATATAAGTCAGAAGCAAGAAAAATTCTATCTAAGATTGTCCGTTGAAATATTTACTGCTTTAGTGAAAGAATTCACCACCCTGAATTCAAATAACCTTCTTAAACATCACTAAAAACAATAAATATATACTATCATTTTTTTCAAATATCATGTCCATTCAAAACAAGAAGATAAGTAACACATTTTTCATGGTGAGCCTTATTGCCACCCTTCTCCTTTTCTTCAGCTTTGCTGACTTTAATAGTCCAGGAACAATATACTTGGTTCCAGGTTCCAGCGGTGTTGAATTGCTGATTATCACTTTGGGTCCATTTATCACAGTCCCAATTGTTGCCTTTTTATTCTACAAATTAATGATCAAAATCTATCCGAAAATCGCCCGGAGGCTTAAATCCAAGCAATATTCCATTGGCTATTACAATATTTCCAGAAAAAAGACCGGTAAGGATATTCTCAACAGGGCTTTCATGAGTTCTACATTTAGTATGGCGATTGGTCTTTTTCTAACCCAACTTCTTAGTGCAATTGATTTATTATTGGTTACCGGTTTTCTGTCCCCCAATGTAACCATAATTGCACATATGAGTCTCCCTTTGACCACCATACTTATTCCTCCTTTGCGTTGGTCCGAGGATCTAGGTATCATCATTTATCGGGATGCTGACTTTAAGGAGGATGTCCCGGAGGTGACCAGCGTGGGCGAATATATCTCCCTTATTTACAAAGGCTTTTCGGGGCTAACCACGCCGTTCTTATTTATCTTCATGGTTATCCAAGACGCGAGGCGATTGGGTATCGGTATTGATATTTTGGCAATTTCGCTGCTCCCTCTTTCTTTATTATTTTATTTCATCATTTTGGAGTATATTTTTGATCGTGTTATCGAGTCTAAAAAGCAAAAACTGCTAAAAAAATTGAATTTTACCGAATTAACCATAAAAATCTTCACAAAAGAATAAAATTGCCATAAACTTGCATTTTTTGAGGTATTATTCTTATTCCAAATTAATGGCAAACTCTATTTTATTTGGTTCTGGATGAAATTTATGTCCTCTCCTTATTTGATTCTTCCTTCATTATTTCTGAGGATTTTTCAGAGATAAGAAAAAGCCCCTCTTGATCTTTATGTTTAAAT
>CAZEPC010000503.1:0-3395 GCA_964513765.1 uncultured archaeon | reverse complement strand
CGAACCTGTGGAAAAATTAGTAAGACCACATGCAGAACAACATAGAATGGTTATAGATGCAGCATTAGGAAATGATTTCGAGAAGGTACTAAAGGCGATGCTCCATGATCCTATGTGTAAATTTATTGAAAATGAGAAAAAAATTGAATATCTGACCAAACTGATGCTGTATTACCAACAAGAATGGCTTCCGGAAGAATGGAAGGGATGGATGCCCACAAAGGACGAATTGAAGTCCCACAAATGGTGGGTTTCAGCAGCCGATTTGGTTACCAATAATGATAAATACAAGGAGGTTAAATTTTCGCCCGATAAATCCCTCAGAGAAAAAGCATTCTTTTGGGAAGAATAATTAAACCAAACAACATCCTATAACGAAATTAATTAGGGAAAGGGATAGAGTGAATAGAGATTTTGATGATTGGTCTTTCTTTTTTCATCTTGGTTTTTTCACAAAAAGAGTTATGGAAATAATATTTAAAAAAAACTTAGGCAGTTTGTTGTTGCTGCTGCTGTTCTGCCAATACATCCTTATCACGAGCCATTTTAACTTCCTCTTTTTCACCCAATTCTTTTTCTTTTTTCTTCATTTCTTCGTATTCCTCCTCAGTCATTCCCAATCTTTTGATTTCCTCCAATCGAAGTTGTTCCTTCATCTTATTTTGTTTGGTGATCTTAATAATGGTTGAACTTAGAGGAATAACTAATAAAACTGGAATAAATACGGATAGCACGGCTTCAATCGTTTGAAGTTCGACACTTTGTGCAATGGAATCGGGTGCGTTGAAAATATCAACAAATGTAGTTTCTGGTTGCACACAAATCCAAGTAAGAAGAGTAATCGCAAAAAATCGAAGCGTTATATTTAAAGCTGTTGAATATACCAGCTTTGAAGCCTTGGGGGCTGCAGATTCGGCAGTTAATGTGGACTTTGCAGTTTCATCTTGTTTAAAGAGTTTATCCAAATAGCGAGCAACCCTTTGAGTATCCCGCATTGCCCTTAATTTTCTCTCCTCTTCCTTTTCCTTCTTTTTCTTTTCTATCAATTCCTCGATATAGGAAAAACCAGCACCCTCGGTTTTCTTTTGGGACATAAAGGAGCGCAACGAGAGGCGCTTTTTATCCTCCATCTCTTCTTGCATGGCCTGTACGTCACGCCGTGCCTCCATTTTTATTCTTCGTTGTTCTTCCTTGATGCTCTTTATTCTTTCCACCGCCTCTTTAGCATTCTCATGCATTCGTTCGATTTGGGCACTCAATCTCTCTTCCCGTTCCAAGGTTGGCTTGATTACTTTATCCACGTATGCAACCTGGAAAGACATTTCCAGATATACAAATGAACACACTGCAACCGTGAATATATCCGAGGTTAAAAAGGTGCCAATATCAGTAGAAAGTTCCTCGTAAATTGAGGGTTTGAGCACTTGTTGATCTAAGATATTAGTCTGGAGCCATGCCGGGGTACCAGCACCCAAGAGGTTGATTACGATGTTTAATTGTTCAAAAAACATAGGCAACATTAACACCCCGTTTAGCAAGGCAATAACTTTTATACTATCCCCGGGCTTGCTGGTTAAGGAGGCGCGAATTGCGAAAAAGAAAAGGGCACCCACCATAACCCGTATAATTACCATATAAAAATCACCGATTAATTGATTCCCCAAGGAAGAGAGAAGAGGAGATACCTCTGAGATAGTAGGCGAGACAGTTTGAGTACCAGGAAGGTAGAACCACCGTCCTACATAATTAAAATAGGCGGCGCTGGAAAAATTCATGAAATAGTTGGGATCAAAGCCAGGGAAAAGAGAGAAAAGACTGCCTATCATCATAACTAATCCGTAATAGATGTAATAAAGAACGATATAAATACCGTAAGAGACAAGATCCCTTAATTGCCCAAAGATACGGGCAACTTCCCAGATATTGAAAATATCATTGTTCGCCAATAAACCTAATTGGATGATAAGAAATATTAAAAGACCAATGGAACCGATTCGTAATGTTAATAATAATATTTTGGATTTTTTGGGCATAGACCTACTCTCCTATTGCATTTTGAAGGTAAATTTATTCACACGTAAATTTTCTTTTCGTTGTGTCAAGTAATAATGTTGATTTCTAATTCCTAAAGTATTACATTTTGTTAGTTATTGCGTATATCTGTTAGTTATTGTGTATTTTTTATTAGTGTTGGATAAAAAATATAACATATTTTTCCTTATTCTGCTCTCCCGTGGCGTTTAGCATCCTCGTATTTCCGGACAATTATATCAAGCATATCATCAGGTGCCACTGAAATTATGGGAACACCCAGTTTTTTGCTGCTTTTTTTCACATCTAAAACATGAAGCATCATTTCTTCCGAAATTGCTTCAGCCAATGCTTTATCAGTACGGTTTAATTCTAATTCATGAATTTCAAACCATGGACTAAATGGGGAAATTACAACAATAGCATGTCCGAATGTTTTTAATTTTCGGAGGGCTGCAACGATATCAATGGTGGCTACTTCGAGATCTGTTATCAAGAACACAAGACTACGTTTTTGATAATTTTTGCAAAATTCTTCCATACTCCAAAAAATCTGTTTTCCTCCTTTTGGCATGATTTCTCCGAGGAAGGTAATGATATCAGAATAATGGGTACTACTTGTGGATGGTTCCAAAAACCGGAAATTATCACGATCAGAGAATGTACAGACAGACACCCTATCGCCTTGATCCATCGCTATTTTACTCAGCAACATACCAGCTCTGATTGAAATTTCAAATTTTGTATTATCAACCGCCCCACCAGCCATAGATTCACTGGCATCAATTATTATACTGGTTGAGATGTTTCTTTCCGATTCAAATTCCCTTACGATAAGGTCCTGTTGTCGCATTGATGCTTTCCAATCAATTAACCTATATTGATCCCCTGGTACATATTCACGTAAAGCGTGGAAATCAGTACCTGAACCGATAATTTTGGTTTGATGAATTCCGAAGGACATATTAACTGCCCTTTTTGCCCCCAATAATTCCAATTTTTTGATTTCACCGTAGGGAGGATAAATAACAACTTCAGAAATTGAGTTTGGAACAATCCGATGCTCTGCATTAAATCCAAGTCGATCCCGAATGATTAGATCAATGGGGCCAAGATCAAATTCTCCCCTCACTTTTGGAGCCAGAACATAAGAAAACTTTACAGTTGAATGAGGATCAATCCGAGTGCTAATGTAATTCTCCCCGGCTACTAAATGGAAGGCGTCAGTAGGAAACTCATCAAAAATATCCAGGAAATCAAATCGGTTCCCACCAGTATTTTCGATAACCACTTTAATGTGCATATAGTCATCTTCAAACACTCTGGTGTTATCCAACACTCTTTTTACTTTCAATTCGTCAATA
>CAZEPC010000502.1:0-3420 GCA_964513765.1 uncultured archaeon | reverse complement strand
CAACCCGGGTAACCCCATCTGCAATACTGAATAGCCCTACAATTGTTGCATAATTTGGAAGCCATGCGATAGTCATCCCAGTAATCATGAGCATAGATATCTGATAAAAGATCCCTTGGGCCATGTTCTTTAACCCGAATTTGGTGGCCCGAACCACCGTTTTCTTATCAAATTCGGGGACAAGCGTTTCCCAGAAAGTAATGTTGTATTCCTCCAAAATATCGGAAAAGAATTTGGCCGAAAGCATCATCGCCAGAAAATCATCAATATACAAGCCCAAGATGTATCCAAGGGTAGCACCCATCAATTCCCCGAACTGAGGATTGTTCACCCCCCACCATCTGCCTAAAAAGATAAATCCGATCTGGGTACTTGATTCCAAGAGCACCGTTTGTACAAAGGTTACAATATTCACTTTGTCAAATCGTTGAAAAGCGGAAAGAACCGATTTGAATATCCCTAACATGCCGGGGAATTGCACGGTAGAGTAAATTAAAAACATCCACACCAAACTAGAAAATTCCTTAATTTCAGGTGCCCAATGCAAACCCCAAACCGCGATTGCCGTGACTTGTATGAGTCCAGTGAACATTTGGAACCAAATGAAAAAGCGAACATAGGAGAGTCCTTTCTTAATCTTCCCGACCCCCACAAACTCTGCGACAAACCGGGTGACTGCCGATCCGATCCCCACATCAAAAATGGTGAACATTAGCGCAAATAAGCTGGTTACCACAGAACGGAACCCCAAGGCTTCGGGAAAGGGCAAGATATAATTCGGGAAAAGAACACCCAATATCAGCAAGCCGAACACCATAGTTCCCAATACGAAGATATAATTATGCCAATACCCGCCCAAGATCCGTTGAAAACCGGTTTTTTTCCATAATTCTTCCTTATCTTCCACGGGTATTTCAAGATCCACTTGTTCTACATCTTTTGAACTAAAAGAATCATCACTATCTTTAGCTAGATTCACTTTGTCATTTGGAGAATTCATTAACTCTAATAAAAAAAGATTCTAAAAAAAATTGATTATTGGGAGTTTTTCATTCTCAATGAAATGAAAAAGAAAGAGAAAAAATTTCAAAAATCTCAAAATTAAAGAAGAATGGCGAAGTCTTTATCGGGCTGGTCTATCTTCCCTTGGGATTCCAAGATCTGAAGGACACGATCAGCTGTTTGGGTCTGCCCCTCTTTGCATTTTTTTTCCAAAATATTACGATGATGGATAATATAGGGACAATTCTCTTCAATTTCGGTGAGGGGGAGGTTATCCTCTATTTTATGGATAATTCGGTTGATAATATCCTCATGGGTTTCATAGAAGACCTTTATAGCACTCAAGCCAGTTTGAACTATTTCCTCGGGGGGAAATCTCCAATCGTTCCCATGCGTATTGAAGTCTTCCAATTTATCAAGATTTACAATTGATTTGGGTAAGTATTGGAGCTGGTTGTTACTCACATTAAGTGCCACCAAGTTTTCGAATTTCCCGATCGATTCAGGTAGGTAGGTGAGCTTGTTTCTTTTTAGGTCAAGAATCTCCAAAGAATGTAATGGAGTTCGGGTAATGGGAAAATAAGAAAGCTGATTTTTGTACAGAGAGAGAATAACCAAGGAAGAGAGAGTTTGAATGGAATCGGAGAGGAATTCAATATTATTCCCGGCCAAATTTAGGTATTCGAGATCCAGTAGGCCGTTCAGCTGATTCTTTATTGATTTAATGCGGTTTTGGCTGATGTCCAGATACTTGAGTGTTTTAAGATTGGACAGGCACGAGGGAATTGTTGTAATTTCGTTTTTGGATAGGTTCATCGAAATAATCCTCTCAAGGGAACACAGAGAGGCGGGAAGCTCGCTCAAAATATTGGAGTCCAACCTCATATTTTTAAGATTTTTAAGGCCTTTTATCTCATCCGGAATATCCTTTATTTGGTTGTCCAAGAGATCAATAACCTCCAAGGAACGGAGCATACCAATTGATTTCGGGAGTTTTGTAAGGCGATTATGTCTCAGTGAAAGAATCTTTAGCCATCTGAAATTCCCGATACCTTGATGTAAATGCTTTAAGCCTTGCTCTTCGAGTTTCAGTTCCAAAATATGGTTTTTTTCAATCCGGAGACCCAGCTTTTTGCCTTTCAGAACGCGCCATATTGGGATTTTTTTTCCCAGAAGAGATTCCACATTTAAAAGACCCATCTGTTCTGGGTGGCTAATGGAATTGAACGCCTTTTCGTATCGTCCCAAATATTCAATAATCCTTCGCATGCCTTGCCTTAGGATCCTTTTGGGGGGATGGTTTAGTTTGGTGATGTCAATTTTAAACACCGAGAGATTTTGAAGATACGAAAGTTTGCTGCTGAGTTCAATAATATCATTTCCAAGAAGATCAAGCTCTTCCAGACTGTCTAATTCTTTGATATTATCCGGGATTTTGTGTAAATTGTTATTATTGAGGTTTAAAACTTTTAATATTTTGAGATTTTCGATGGAGTGCGGTAATGTTTCCAGAGCACAGCCCGTCATAAAAAGATAACGAAGTGAAGTTAAGTTTCCGATGTGCGGAGGTAGAGCACCCAGATGGTCATTATGGGAAAGATCTAATGTAAGCAAGCTTTTTAATTTGCCAATCTCAACCGGGAGACAATCCAATCCATTCCATCTTACATCCAACTCCCTTAATTTACGAAGTGTTCCAATGGCAGAAGGAATTGTCTTTAACTTATTCTTGTAAAGGATCAGCCTTCTTAAGTCATAGAGATCCCCAATATGAGGATTCAAGACAGTAAGTCTATTTTGCTGGAGAGACAGTTCCGTCAATTTCTTGTAGGAGGAAACAAAATTCGGGACTTCTCGTATCTTGTTGTGGGAAAAATCAAGATACTTAAGGCGTGAAAGAGACCTCATCTCTTGAGGAAAATAAGAAAAATCATTATCTTGCAGATGGAGGATTTCCAGAGATCCCAAGGATTTGAAATTTGAAGGCAACCCTGAAATTTTGTTATTCCTAAGATCGAGAATACGGAGATGCTCAAGGTTTTGTATACTCGGGGGAATGTGTTTCAAGCCCGCCCTTTTTATACCTAAACCGATAACATGGCCATCTTTGGCGATATAGCCGATGGCGTCCTCTTTAAGAACATTGAGGGTGGAGATATACGGAAGATTGAGCGTTTTTTCCAGATCCAAAAGAAATTTTCGCTCATCTTCGGAAACCATTGCATAATTTTCCTTTTCCTTTTTTTGATTTATCTCTTCGTTCTTATTATCCGAACCATCATACCCCATAAAAACTCACCTTTAACCTTGGGATTCAGCCCCTAATCTTGGAGCTTGGTACCCGATCTTGAAGATTTGCACCTAACCAGGAATTTTAAGATTATAATCCATGGCTCAAAATACCTAATCAATCGAAGA
>CAZEPC010000501.1:0-3422 GCA_964513765.1 uncultured archaeon | reverse complement strand
TCATTTAAAAGCTAATAATAAAAACCTTCTCTCTCCTGGGAAATATATTCGAATTGTCATTGAAGATGATGGCCCAGGTATTGATAAAGTCGTTTTAGATCGCATTTTCGATCCATTTTATACTACCAAGGAAACTGGTTCTGGACTGGGCCTTTCAATCTCGCTTTCAATTATCAAAAAACATGGTGGTTGGATAAATGTAGAGTCCCAAAAAGATAAGTTCACTCGTTTTATCATTCATTTACCTGCCTTAAAGAATGATGATAAAGAATGCGAAAAAGATTCAAAGAAGATGGCCGATAAAACCCATCGTGTATTGGTGATGGATGATGAAAAGATGATCCGTAAATCCTTGAAGGGACAATTAGAATATTTTGGTCATGATGTGAAGGTTGCAAAGGATGGGACCACTGCTTACCAAATTTTCCAAAAGTATCATAAAGACCATGAATCATATTTTGATGTGATTATAACGGACCTTATTGTCCCAAACGGGGTTGGTGGCAAGGAACTAACTGAGAGGGTTCGTAGGATTGATCGGGATGTGTTCATTGTGGCATCTAGCGGCTATTCTAAGGACCCCATTATGAGTAATTTTAAAAAGTATGGTTTTAATGCAATATTGGAAAAACCGTATGTGATTTCGGATTTAAGAAATCTTTTCGCTAAGTTAGATCGTGGAGATTTGAAAGACTAAGAATATTTATTTGAAAAAACGACTCCCTTTAGCTTTCTAGGTTATTTTCTAAATTTTAAAAAAAAATTTGAGAAATTGAAAATCAATCTAAATTACTCTTGTTTTTCTCTTTATTCCCACAATCATAAGTGCAAGAATACCCGTTATAATGATGGCGAGGTGTGTAAATCCATCAATTACAATGACATCGTCTCCAAAATGGGAGATGGTCACCCTGGCCTCATGTTCTTGGGTTGCAATGTCCCCATTGCTGTCGATCACTGTATGGGTAACAACATAAGTTCCATTTTGGGTATAGACGTGCGTTTCTTTTTCATCACCGTCTTCAATAACCGTTCCATCGCCGAAGTCCCACTTTAATGTATATGGTTTCTCCCCGCCCCATGCTTTGCTCTCCACTTCCATTGTACCATTTTTAACAACATTTAAAAAAGTGGCTTGAAGACTTACTGCTGTTTTTGGGGATTCTGAACTCTTCTTCTCCTTGGTATTTTCCACAATCATTAATCCGTTGGTCAAAATGAGGGAAAAGATACATAGAGAAAGAAATAATCTCTTTTTGGGTTGCATGTATTTGTAAATTACTCGCCATATTTTAATTGTTCCAAAGTGGTCAATAAAATTATGCATAAAATGACAAAAAAGGGTGGACCTTATTAAAGATTGGTTGTTTTTAAGCCTTTCTTTCAATTTGCCGGAATGACATAATCACGCTTTTCACTCCCATTTAAAAGAATGGTCCGTATATGCATTTCATTTCCATTCACATCTACTTGACAAAAACTGGATTCTCCGCCACCCCAGTCCATAATAGTTCCTCCCGCATTTACCACATCATTTTCGCCCCCGTTATATACCCAATCTTCTCGATTATGATTTCCTCCCGTACCGGCTTCCATAAAGAGAGTTTCATTGAGTTTTGATACTTCGTAATGATGGGAATGCCCCGAGAATACCAGATCCACATCATAATTATTGGTAAGCTCAAAAATGGCCTCGGAGATATTCCCGTGATGCCCACCATCCGAAAAGTCACCGTAATTTATTGTCGATTGATGAAGGCTTATCACTTGGAAAGGTACATCTTTGTGTGCTTCTAAATCATTCAAAGCCCACTGCTTCAAGTCATTTGGAAATTGCAAATCAACCCAAATTCCATTTTCATAGTCATAGGGATCCAGCACGAGAAAATGGACTTGTCCATAGGTGAACGAATACGAGTAATTATCATAGGGATAATAGTTGTGCATATTTCTGGCGGTGGGGTCGTCATGATGTTCATGATTTCCAATGGCGATCTGGTGTGAATAATTCGATGCAAAATCACTGGTGGATATATCATTCAGCCAAAGCCACCAACTCCGATAATCAACTCCTCTGGATACGATATCTCCCGCAACTAGTGAAAATGCAAGATCCTTTTCTTCCTCCTGCATATGCTTCATTATTTCCTTTGGCATGTTTTCCCCGTATGGATTGGCGGGATCCAAGGCATCATCGTTTCCATTATTGGTTCGGGGATCTGCGTACATACAGAATGAGAATTGTCCGCTATAACTTCCTTGCGCGGGGGCGGTGCGAAAGCTTTTCATACCGAATTCTTGTCCTTTCACTTCATAATAATATTTTTTGCTGGGATCGAGATTTTCCAAGGCCACCCAGTGATATCTCCCATTTTGTTCACTATTGGTTGCAGTTTGATCCAAATTCTCAGATTCCGTGCCATAAGATACCTCTGAGGGTTGGGCAAATGCAGAATGCCAACATACGGTAATTGAATTCGATGGATTTTGATCAATGTCCCAAGTAAGATAAGGTCCCGCGTTGTAATAATTATGCTTGATGTCAGGGACTGCCAATGCCATAAGGGCGATCCCTCCTCCCAATATTCCAATTGCCCACACTTTTACCAACAAATTTGGGAATTTAGACTTAATTTTAGAAAAGATTCTTGTTCTCTTTTTCTTAAGAAGTATTATCCCGCTAAAGATGAGCACAATTAGCGTGATAACACTAAAAATACTTCCGGCGATAATAATTCCCAAACCTGAAGTTACATCTTTCTCGGGAAAATCATAGGGCCAATATCTCACTTGTTGCCAAGATACATTCATGAATAAAATGTATCCTATAAGCGCAAATATTGGCGTTAGAATAAGAAAGATTGCCCAAGCTTTTCGATTTTTGAAGATGGATAATTTTCGGTATAAACGGATGAGTAAATTATCATTTGACTCCTTTGATTCCATAATATGCTTTAAAAACAAAATTATCATAAAAATTTTCTTAGGATCCCTAATCATTTTTGGTCATAATCATTTTTGGTCATAATCATTCCAAATGAATACTTCTTTTATTCCACTTGTTTTGTATTGGAGGATTTTCATTATATATGCTCAAGCACATATGAGTTTGGGCACTCTGTCTTTCTCAATCTCTTTGTATTCTTTTCTATCTCCATATATCCTTCTCTATCTCTTTATGTCCTTCTCTATCTCTTTCTAAAATTTTCTATCCTTCTAAGACTCCAGATCCTATTTCTCTTTTTGTTTGTTTTTTTCATATTTGCTTAGTGGCGTTTTCTCGATCACTCTCTTGGTTTTCTCATTTTCCTCTGAATATTGCCATTTATTGACGTAATCCTCATACTTCTTTTTGATGATGGAAACATCCAAATCCTCATTGTTTTTTAGGGCCTTAATTGCCTCATACATTAATTCGGTTT
>CAZEPC010000500.1:0-3436 GCA_964513765.1 uncultured archaeon | reverse complement strand
CTAGGTGGTCCACTTGGGGGTCCACTAGGGGGTCCAGATTTTTTAGACTTCGGTGGTCCGCTAGGTGGTCCACTTGGTGGTCCACTTGGTGGTCCGGATTTTTTAGACTTCGGTGGTCCGCTGGGCGGTCCACTTGGAGGTCCAGATTTTTTAGACTTTGGAGGTCCGCTTGGTGGTCCGCTAGGCGGTCCGGATTTTTTAGACTTCGGTGGTCCGCTAGGGGGCTTCGATGGACCTGAGCTCGCACTCGCCTTTGCAGGTGCACCACCGCCACCACCGCTTGATGATGCTTTAGATTTTCCTCCGCCTTTCTTTGCGGAGAGCATATCAAACAGAACATTGGCAGCGCGCTCTTGAGCGGGGCCCTTTTTCTTTCTCTTGAAAAGTCCACCACTTTTTTTCTTTTCTTTTGCAGAAATGCCTTCTTCTCCTTTCACAACTTCAAGGTTATCCAAATCTCTTTTTGCTTTAACCAAACCTTTCTGAAATGAAGTAATGGCTTTGTTAGTCTCTTCAAGAGTATCTCCCAAGTCACCTAATCCTTGTGTAAGAAACGTAATTATTTGTTCAAGTTTATCTTTGACCATTTCTAATCCCAAGTACTTTTTGTTTAATTATGATAGTTTTAAATTGAAAACTTTTTTCCTATTATTACTATGTTTAAATTTTTATTTATAAATTTGGTTTCTTCTTCTTAATGTCATAAATCACACAAACTATTTCAATATTGTATTTAAAACCAGATTTTTCGAATATTTGAAAAATCAATAGAAAAATACATTTTTATATGTTACACATCTATAAATCTGGGTATTCTATTTTAGATTTAAACAGGTATTATTGAAATAGGGGACAAAATACATATAAAATTAGAATAACCAATATCCAAGATCCGATAATAAAAGAGAAAATATGTTTTCCTAAGGGGGCCTCAAACTTTTTTCCGAAAGGATTGCGTACATCAAAAAGAAGAAATGTAGTGATACCTAAGAAAAGTGCTGCCATCATCTCCCATATTTGGGGAGGGGATCCATCAGTCAGATAAAAAACATCGAGATCCGAGAAAATCCATACTGTGCAGGTTAATACCAAAGGAATATGCAAAGTGAGCCTCTCGAATAGTACCCAGCCATTCCGATTTTCCCCGTTATTCAGCTCTTCGTGCCGATAATAACGGAGGAGGAATTTAAGATCATGATCGGCCACAATATAGAGTTCAAGGAAATAACTTACAAACAATGTGAGATTAAGAAATTTTATCTGAAAATTCAACGCAAGCGCGATAAAATAATAATATGCCAGGAATCTGCTCAGATAACGATTTCGTGGCTTAAAAATATCTTTACATCTGATCTCTAGTACATAGAACCGGAACATAAGAAAAATAAGTCCGATCGTCGAAAAACAATAATTCCATGCCATAATCAAGCAAAATTATATTTCACCCATAAAAAAGTTTTTCTTCTCGATTCACCCTCTACCCAGCAGCAATCGAATTCGGCCCATTATTACCTACGCCTACTTTGCTATTTTTTCGGAAAATGAATCCCATTAAGCTCATAAAACTTCATCTCCAAATCTCTAAGGCGCTTATCGTAGGAGAGCATGAGGTCTTTCATTTGTTTCATGTTTTTATTTATTTTTACCATCTGTTCTGAAAGATTTCCGAGCTGTTGGAGGATCCAATCCTTTGTTTCCACCTCACTTACGGGCCGGGTAAGCCACTTGAGGAGGTTCAAGAAGAATCTTTGGTTGTCCAAAGACGGGAGGCCATAGTACTCATTATTATTCAAGAAATCGGGAGTTCCCAGAACGATTACATGCCCTTGCCCGTAAATAGAATATGCACCAATCGCACTACGGGATTTAGGGTGTTCATTTATCCATTCAAATTGATGAGGTTTATACATCTCAATCCAAGCATCTTCGTCGGTTTCACAGAGCATATGGGCATCCCGGCTGATTCTAAGCGAACATGCCCCGGGCAAGATGAGTTTTTTGAGGTTTTGCATCACCAAATTCTCTGAAAAGGAGGAAATAATGGGGAGAGATTTTATTCCTATGTTATTTTTACTGCAAACAAGTGTATTTTCCGAAAACACGCCGAAATGCGAAAGTAGTTGATTTAGGTTCGTTTTTTGAAGTACATCACCCCCAAATCTATGGAAGACCAAAAGGGACCCACCCGTCCTCACAAACTCCAAAATAGTATTAATTTCCTCTTGAGTATAAAATGAGGTTTGGGGTACTCCAATCATAAATATTTTCGCATGTTTAGATAAGGCCCTATCAAGATCTTGCTTTTTCTTGGTCTGTTCTAAGTGGTATCCTTGATTATTCAAAGAATGGAAAAACCTCTCAAAACTGTGGTTGTGGGTGGTGATGAGATTATTATGCGAGCCATCAATCATAAAGGATACCGATGCCATTTCAAGATAAAAAATGAAATTAAAAGTATAAAAATTTTTGTGGATATTTTGGGGAATTAAGAGAAAAAAGCGGGAAATAGAATAAAGAGAAGAAGAAACGGAAAAAACCTTAATAAAAAGAAAAACAAAGTTAAATTGTAGAAAAAATCATGCGAGCAATTAAACAAAAGGATGAGGAATACAGCAAGTATGTTCCCAGTGTAGAGTCTTTAATGGATAAACTGCTATATAATCCCCTTTATCAAAAGCGTTGGAAAGAAAAAATGGAGAACGGATATTATTACCGGCTCCTGAAGGGATTTCTACCGATTTTTGAAAAATTCAGCGGGGCAAAACTGGAGGATTTTGATTTATTTTATATTGCGCAGTCCCACTTAGATGCAGCATGGCTCTTTCCCGTGGTAGATGCGAAAATTCGGGCATTTAAAACATTTTATAAGGCCATCGAGCATATTGAAAAGTATCCCCAATTCTTTACCTTTTCCCAAACAACCCCACAATATTACAATTGGATAAAAAATTACGATAAAAACCTATGGCGGAAAGTAAAGCATTATGTGAAGGAAGGAAGATTCGAACCGGTAGGGGGTATGTGGGTCGAGCCTACATTAGATGAATGTTGGGGGGAGGCATTGGTCCGCCAACGTTTATACGGGCAACTATATTACTTGCGTGAATTCGGAAAAACTTCCAAGGTGGAATCACTTCTGGATGTGTTTGGATTCCCGCATTCATTGCCGCAGATACTGAAAAAATCCGGTGCGGAGGCCTTTTGGACCACAAAATGTACCTGGAATGACCAAAACCCCTGGCCGATGGCAAATTACATGTGGAGAGGGGTAGATGGTACAGAAATATTCACTCATCAATATAAGTTTCAATACATGGCTCTTAGCGATCTGGGATTGTATAAAAAAACCGCCAAATTGCCAAAACCTGAAAAAAATCATGAAGTGCTCAGCTCCCGAAATACCAACCAAGAAATTGAAGATTGCTTCGCTGAGGAT
>CAZEPC010000499.1:0-3441 GCA_964513765.1 uncultured archaeon | reverse complement strand
GTTTTTATTTTTGCACCCGCAGCTGGCGGATGTCCTCCTCCTGAAAATTCGGATGAGAGTTCTTTACTTACCAAATTCATGATTTTACCAAGATCAATACCCTTTTCCACTAGAGGTTGGCTGGCCCGGCCAGAAATCTTATAGGCTTGGTCCTCGGTTTTTGCATAACCAATGATTGGTTTATTTTTGTACTCATCTGAGTTTATTAGTATGGATGCAATAGTCCCTATCTTCTTATCATCAATCTTGTCTTGCCCGTCGAGGACTCTCACAAACTTTCTTTCGTTTATATGTTCTTTTGCCCAAGATTTTGTTCTCCGTAACATCTCTTGATATCTTTTTTGTAATGTTTGAGACCTTTTATATGCTTTCTTATCTCCCATTAACAAGGCAATTCCCACAGAAGGTTTTCCATTCCTTCCACACGCATTCAAGAGCTGAGCAATTTCTTTAGCATCTGAAAAATCATCGTTAAAATCTAAATGGGGGAGAATATAAAAAGTGGTAATTAAATTTTCCATAATTCCTGCATCCATTCCCTTTTCAACCACCGCATATTGAACTAAAGCAGTATTCAAGTTTTTTTTCTCCCTTTGAGAAAGGTCAAGTAGGGTTCTATGTTCATTTAGTTCCGTTAAAGTACGGATGTTATTCCCTTCCAAAAAGTTTTGGGCTTGTATCTCGTTTCCCGAAATACCGGGGATTCTTTCGTTCAATGTATATGCAAGTGCTTTGGCTATGGGGATTTTTCGCGAGATTGCGATATTTGTTTCTGTTTTAACTTCTCCCGTATTAAGTGCATCATCCAAGATGGCTTTATTTGCTCCGAGAAAGGCTCCTTTCTTTCCTTTATTTTGTAAATCTCCCAAGGCACCAATTATTGCCATTGAGGAAAGGTCAGTATTATTTTGGTTAATACTTTTAGCAAAAAAGTAACAAACACCTGCCGCACTTATTTCAAAACTTCCATCAATATTATAAAAGTAAGGGTTGATGTGGTTTATGGGTGGCTTGTATTCCTCAAAATCCTTAATTAAGAGGGGTTTGTGATGATCTAAAATTAAATAAGATTCTGGTTCAAGGTTTTCATCTATTATATCTATTTGTCCGGAACCAAAATCGCTAAAGATAATAAACTCGTTGTGTTCCTCAATATTCTTTTTGGCTCTCTGGATATATTTTGGTTCTAGTTGTTTTAATATGGTGATTTGATAACCAACATCTTCTCTCTGCAATGCAAAGGCAACAATAGCGGCGGAGCTCAAGCCATCGGCATCCAAATGGGAATAAATATGAATCCTCTTGAGATATCGAAAGTTCCTCTTGTTTTTTATTTTGTTAGGAGATTCATCCTTTGAATTCATATCTTGGGGATTTTCATTTTCACCAGGATCTATTCCCAATTGATTGAATAGAAAATCTTTCGCCCGTGTTATTCCTTTTTCAAATTGTTCAAGTGAAATCGGTGATCCCCATGCCCCTATTGTTTTTTTAGTATATAAATTACAAAACTTTCAAAATGCTGTTATATTCTAATATTCTCTCAAAAGTTAATAAATTTTTTATTAAGAAAAAAACAACGCAGTAATATGGCGATAAAATTCATAGATACACACAACAGTAATTTTTCAGTAGTTTTAGCCGAAGATCACTCAAAATCACAGAAATTTGCTGCCCAGCAACTGATTAAATTTGTAAAAAAGACAACAAGGGTGGAAATGTCATTAAAAGTGTCGACTAAAGTTCCAAAAAAGGCAATTATCTTGGGAGACCATCCTTTCATTAAGGAAAATTACCCCAATATTGATTTCTCACACCTCGGAGAGGAGGGATATCAATGGGAATTTGAAGAAAATTATATCATTATTGCGGGTTCGAAGAAAAGGGGGACTCTATACGGTGTTTGTTCCTTTTTGGAAGAGTTTCTAGGGGTTCGTTTTTACGATCCCGAATTTTTTCTCATTCCGAAGCATGAATCCATTGAACTGCCAGAAATATCAAAGGAAAAAACACCAGATTTTGAATATCGTATGGTTACTTATATTAATCTTCTTGATCCGGACTTTTCCTTTTATCAGAAAGTTAATATGAATCCTTTTGCCGAGGATATCCACGGTGGTTCGGCTGGAAAACTTTCTACAGGTTTAATGACCCATACCTTTCAGAAATTAGTGCCTTGGAAAAAATACTACGAAGATCACCCCGAGTATTTTGCGCTCATTGATGGTGAGAGGGTGGGCGGCCCGATGAGTCAATTATGTCTCTCAAATCCCGATGTAGTTGAAATCGCGACTAAGAATGTGCTGAAATGGTTTAGGCAAGATCCGGATTTGATGTCCGTGGGAATTGTCCCAAATGATGTCGACGGCTATTGTGAGTGTAAAGATTGTAAAAAAGTTGAGGGGAAGTACGGGGGAGTTCATAGTGCTCCGATTATTCAATTTTGTAATAAAATCGGGAAAGGACTCAAAAAAGAGTTTCCGGAGAAATTTATCCACACAATTGCCTATACATATTACTTAGAGCCTCCTAAGGGTTTAGAAATCAATAATAATGTGATAGTGGTTGTTTGTGATATGTATCCCCATTGTCATGATAATCATCCTATCGGACAGCATCCTTCAACTGCAGATTACTTAGAAATAACTAAAAAATGGATTTCCATATGTGAAAATGTATTGGTGTGGCATTATGCGGTTGATTTTATTCATTTTAACTTAACTCCATTCCCAAACTTTAAAGCGCTCTATGAAAACATCAAGATATATGAGCAAATCGGGGTGAAAGGCATATTATTCCAAGCGGATACTCAGCCAGGTGTTCACGGTGAATTTGATGTATTTAAGAACTGGTTACTCAATAAGGTAATGTGGGATACCAGCATGGAATATAAGGCGTTAATCGATGATTTTGTATCTGGTTATTATGGACCCGCATCAGAGATTATTCATAAATATTTTGATGAAGCACAAGCATTTGCGGATAAGCCCGAGACTGATATTCATTTGTATTCAGGTCTAGAAGGAATTCCTGATCTCACTCAAAATTTTATAATTAAATGGCAAAATTCATTACTTGATGCAATTGAGGGGCTTAACCAGGAGGGAGAAAACTCCGTTTATGTCAAACATGTGAAAAAAGTTCTCTTCGATTTGGATTACACATATCTAATCTTTCCTGTTGAATACGAGATCAAGATGGGAAAAATACACCCCAAGGATTTAAACCGTCGAAATAAGGTATTAAGCAGATTTAAAGATGGATTAAAGGAATTTGAAATAGGTGTGGTATCCGAAAATCTCCCGGTTTCAATATTTTTAGAGAGACAAGAGATGATCTGCCAAGAGCACTCACTTTTAGCTTTGGCAGAATTGGCGCCTTTGGTTATGTCCCAAATGGATTCATTATTGAATTTACTTGAACAAAACCTCGATTCCAAGG
>CAZEPC010000498.1:0-3446 GCA_964513765.1 uncultured archaeon | reverse complement strand
TGATAATGGAGAAGTTGTTTGTATTGATGAAAGATTGCCTCTTTGGCGTTAAGTGTTCTCTTATTGCTCCAAAATGGGTCATCAATGTCCACTTGATAGTAGGGGATTTCTTTCATATTGTGGACTAAAAATACACCACAATAGAAAAATGCTTCAAAAACCCTATCAACAACCCTTAAAAAAAAAGCAAAACCCGATCCGAACATATTCATGTCAAGCTTCTTATGGGTAGATTTGGATAAATAATTTAGGTGTTTATAATGGGCGTAAAGAAAATTTTGCCGATTGCTCCTTTAATGATTGAGCATAGGCTAATAGAAAGGATGATTGGGGTAATTGATCACGAGGCTAAAAGTATAAAAAAGACAGGAGATGTAGATTCTCTTTTCATCGATAAGGCGGTTGATTTTATCCGTACATATGCCGATCAAACCCATCACGGGAAAGAAGAAGAAATTCTCTTCCGGGAATTAAAGAAAAAAGAGCTAGATCCCGATCATCTAAAAATAATGAATGAATTGATAGAAGAACATAAATACGGAAGAAAAACAACCGGTGCCTTGGTGGATGCAAATAAAAGATATCAAGAGGGGGATAAATCTGCCTTGAATGATATTGTAGGGATTATGGAAGACTTAGCGGAATTTTACCCCAAACACATCGATAAAGAAGATAATTATTTCTTCAAGCCTGTTATGAAATATTTCTCCAAAAAAGAGCAAAAAGATTTGCTGGATGAGGGGAGGACATTTGACAGAAGAATGATTCACCGTAAGTACAAGGATATGCTTTGGGCGATTAAGGAACAAAAAAATGTAGGAATAGAGGACTTACACGATAATTGGCTGGAATATCTCTAATCTTTTTTCAATCATTTATTTTATCGCATGTATTGACAACATTCATTTTCAAAGAAAAAAAGCGAAAATATTTTTATCTGAAACAATCACTTCTTAACATAATATGTTGAATGTTGATTGGAATAACCAAAGAGTATGTCCGGCTTGCGGAAAGGTAATTAAGATAAAGTTTAAGTTTTGCATGCATTGCGGAGTAGACTTGAAGAAAATTCATCCTATCGGAAACTCCGATGCGATTTCGAGGGAGTTGGCGATTACTGCCACCTCTGATTCGGATCCCGAAGTTCGAAAAGAAGCGGTTGATACACTAGGGAGCTTTGAGGATACCAAAAATTTAGGTGTATTGACCTATATCCTCTTTCACGATCCAGATGATGAGGTTCGTCGAGAAGCGGCGGATGAATTAGGCGATATAGGCCACCCTTACTCCATGGATGCTTTATCGAAAGCTATGAAAGATAAAAGCCCAGAAGTAAGAAAAGAGGCCATCGAGGGATTGAAAAAGATCCGGAAAAAACACGATGCCGAGGAACAAAGAGAAGGAAAACCAGAAGAACGTGATTAAGATTCTTTTCCATTTGATTTCAATCGAAAATAATAACACTAATAGTGATAAACTCATCCCAAACTAAGTATATTTTATTTTTTCTTTTTATATGTCTCATCTCCAGGAGTTTATTTTTTCCTCTTCTAAAAAATGAGAATCAGCACATATATAGTTGTGGCAATAATGACCGCGTTAAGTATTATCCACAAGACTCTGTGGCGATTGGGATGTTCTTGGATCCTCTCTTTTCTTTTCCGGTGTTTTTTTTCCCAAGAGAGTTTCTTCTCTAAAAATTTCTCTCCTTGGTCGGTGAGTTTCAATTTTTCATCCGAGGTTTCTGAAACCATTTCAGATTTGATAATCTGTTTTAAATATTGATTCAAGGCCAATGTGGCCATATTGTCATTGAAATAATCGGCAAATCCCCCGAAATATTTTCTGCCTCGCTCTAATGCCTTGATGAAATCTTCCTTCAATTGAGTTTTTGTGTATTTATTATGTTTGATCTTATGGAGAAGGAATGTGGTTAGTCTAGAGCTGATGATATCATCCGCAGCCACTTTGAAGGTGGTTATATCAAAATCCTCTCCCTCCTTCCAAATTTCATAGAAAATTTCTATGCCTTCGTGAAGACAGAGGAGTGCAATTAGTATTCCAAAGATCGGATCAATCCAATAAATACCGAACCGGGCAAAGATGATCCCGATAAGAACCCCTGCGGATATTTTTACATTTAATGCCGAATCCTTTGAATCACTAAGTAGGGAAAGATTCCCGCTCATTCGACCCACGAAACCCTTGTAGAAAAGTAAGATCGAGTTAAGAATAATGGAGATTATAGCAATTATTATCATATGACCACTTGATTCTATGGGGACCACTATTATAAGTGAGGAAATCCCATTCCAGAGAAGCCCCAAACCCGTGAATATCATCATTGCGATTATAACAAGACTGGCCATTCTGTCCTTGTTATATTTCATTCCTAAATAGATTATAAAAATCTTGATTAGGTCAGTGAGGTTTTCCAAGCCTTCAGAGAGAAGTCCATTACTGCCGTAGTTTGTGGCAATGATTATCTTAAATAAAGATAAGAAGACTAAAGAAATTGCGGTAAATATCATGACTGATTTTTCTTTTAAAACTTGTTTTCCCCAGAATGTACCGTGGGCCATGGAATAGTAATATCCTTCCACAAACTTTTGACCTTTTTGGCTTTTCCCCCATTTTCCTTTCTTCTTTCCTTTAATACAATCTTTCCCATCTCTTCCTTCTCGATATACTCCAAAACAGTTGTAATGTCTTTGTCCGACATAACCTTATAGGTAGAGATGGATAAAAATGTGTTTTTACAATAATTATAAATTTTAGAAAGTGATTTTGGCTCATAATAGACCAGAGAAAGGACCAAATACAAACATTCCATCCTATTCGGGAGCCTTTTTATGTGGTATTCTCTCTCCTTCATAATCCTCTTTCTTTCCGCCTTTGTCCATTTTCCTTTCTTAAATAACTTATGCTTGTATTCAGAAAAGTTTGCAATGGAGAAATCAAAAAGTTTGGTTTTAGACATGTATAATACAAGTGAAAAAAAGTGGGATAAAATTAAAGATTTTTGCTTCTTTTTCGATTAGAATGGCTATCATCTTTTTATTCTTTGTATAATTTTTCGTGAATTTGGGAAAGTGTTTCTATTTCGATTTTGGGTATTTCTCTGTCATATGTGATCAATCCATTTATCTCCCCTTCAACGTCCGTCAATTGAGTATAGACCGCAGCGGCTAAACCTTGTGGTATGAGATTTTTTACTTCATCTGTAAGTTGCTTATATTTTCTCAGATACTCTGTTTTATTTTTGGTTTTTCTGTATCCCCATTTTCGATTCATTTCCCAGCAATGGTTTGGAATTTCCAGCGATATTCCACCGAATTCTCCGTTCACCAAGGCACGGGTTAGATCATCCTCTTCATCGGGGTCTGGAATTCCTGGTCCCGGATATTTATGAACGTCTTTAATATCTCCCACCTTGTTATCAACCC
>CAZEPC010000497.1:0-3479 GCA_964513765.1 uncultured archaeon | reverse complement strand
CATTTGATTGTTTAATCGCAGCAATTATCTTGGAAAATTCCTATAATTCGATTCTCACCCGAAATGTTGCTCATTTTGAGAAAATTGAAGGATTACATATTGTAAAAGTATTAAATTCATAAAAAAAATGAATTTGGAAATTTTTAATCAGCAAATTTATTTCCTATTCGTCTCCTTTTTCGGTTCGAAAATATCCTTTACATTCTTTACAGTTTTTGACACGATCTTTCCGAAATTAAGTTTTTGAGATTGTTTCCCTGAAAACCATCTTACCATCCTAACCACCAACCATTCGATGGACCCCACATACTCATTTTTTTTCCACCATCGGGAGGCAAGATCCCAGAGAATGACGTTAATTAAGCCTAATAATGCTACAAGACCCAAGTTATCACTCCATCCCTCCAGAAACGGAATTGTATCTGCAATTCGTTTTAAAATAACGGTGATAAAGCCCTCGAAAAGAAAAATAGTGAGGGAAATCATTCCAAATCGTTTGAATAATCCGAAATACTTGGTACGTTGTTTTTTTACTTCTGGGAGGACAAAATCGAAAAATTGCAATCCAGCTGCCAGTAAAAACATGAAAAGTCCGACTTGGGATATTTGCATAAAGGTTTTATTATAAATTGCTTGGCTGCTGAATGTTCTATAGAGTGTGGGATCCAATCCTCCAAATGCATTTACTCCGATAATTCCTGTAGTTAGCCATATAATTCCCATAATGATGAGTGATGCAAGAATCCTACTCCTTTTTTCCTTGCGGGCTAACGCGATCCCTAAAGCAGCACCAAATAGTGAGTATGCAAAATAAGGAAATATGGGGAATAAATCATAGACAAATGCACCTAGAAGAACCGCCCGCAAATATTTTCCCTCGTCTATAAATTGGACTACATCACGGGCAAATGCATCTCTAATAAGAGGAGTAAGGATTAATATTAAGGTGCCTGTTCCTATGAGGATTAGATAATTGCGTTTTGCCTTCTTATACCCTTCCTTCCGAAATAACATCCCTAAAACGAGCGGAAGGAGGATCGCAATCCATCCCAACATGGCCAAAGTAGAGGTACCGATAAGTTTCTCGGATGATGGAGGATGGTATTCGCCGGTTCGAATATAATAATAGAGGATTCCCGATGATGCGCTTAAAAGTCCCCGAAAGATATAATGTGCTGCAAGAAGGAAAAGGCCGAGAATAAGTCCGCTTTTCTGCATTTGCTTGATTGTATTTTTCCCTTGCTTTATTCTTTTATACATCGAGAATGCGTTCACGGAACCCGACACAATGTAAAACAAGCCTGCCATGGTGAGGATGTAAAATAGAATTTGGACTAGTGTTGAGGGATCTTGGGTACCGGTTTCAACAGCAGTACTTCCCGTCCATTCATGCTGAATCGTGTGTAAGAGAATCACACCCGTGATAGCTATTCCCCGTATAAAATCGAAAATGTAAATTCGCTGGAATTTTTTGGTCATTTGCCTTGTCTATATAAAAAAAATCGTATATGACCTAAATATAAAAGGATTAAGATATATAGCTTTCATCATATTTGATCGATTTATTGGTTTTTCATGGTTCTATTTCTCATTCCCATTTATCAAATTTTTCAGATACATCTGAGAAATCATTTCCAATAGCAAATTCCTCATCATTTTTTTTAATTCTTTTTCTATAGAGATAACCCCCACCTAAGATGGAGATTGCTATAAGGCTTCCATATAGATAATAGCTAGTTTTTTCTTCCGATCCTTGCTCATTATCTTGATTATCGTTCGACTCATTCGTGTTGGGAGTTCCATCTTGAAAATTGGGGATATCTAATGCTATATTTTCTGATTCATAAAAATAGTTTTTCAATTTAAGGATAATAACCTCCTGGGATTCCCCGAGAATATTTACGGTGATTTTAACTCGATTCCTTTCTAATGAATACCATTCATTATATATTTTATAGGATGTGGCATTTGCTGTATCCAAAGTAATATTGAGGAATATCTCACCATTTTTCTTGAAATGATTGTCAATAGAATAATTCAATAATTTTGGAACTGGTGGTTTAAAGGTCCAATTGAGAGACGCTTTGTCAAGGGGCACTCTATTCCCCAAATCATCAGTAATATTTAGAAATAAGCTGTAGTTATGATCAATTGTAAAGTATTGTTTATCTATTTCACCCCAAAATATTTTTGAATCCAAAGTTTCATCGTAAACCAAATTTTGCGAAACAAGATAGCTTTTATCGATTTGAGCTGTTTGCCAAGTTGGGTCCGCTCCCCAAAATTCAGACGAATTGACCGAGTCACTATAATCTATATAGTAGAGTGCTAAATTCTCAATGGAGAAATTCGAAACATCTGAAATCGTCAGATTTACAAATATTGTCCCATTTTCAAGATAATTTATTCTCTTGTCCGATAAAATGGGTGGTTGACTGTCAACTTTAAATGAATAATTGATATTTGCGTAGAATCCATAGATATTTCTTGCCCATATGGTGATATTATGTTCTCCATCATAACCATAACCCACGTTAAATGTAGTGTTTGAATTAATGGTTATATTTCCTTGATCATCAACTTTATAGACAATTAAATCAACCTCTTCATCTAATTTAAAAGTTAACTCAATTTCTTCTTTTTTATCTGTATATTGATTAGGTCTTGGGCTTATGGGTGTTATTAACGGGCCTTTATTATCAATCATTGTGAAGTTCCAAATAGGAGATTGAGTAGCTTGAGTTCCATCACTAAGAATTACATACCATTTATATAAAGTACTATGTGCTAAATCTACAAGAGAATAGTGTGCATATGACCCATTTGCTACATTTGATTGTGTTCCGATAAGAGAATCATCAGTACCATTATAAAAATAGACATCCATGTTTTCTCCTTCATGATCACTTATAAATACACTCAGGGTTGGGTTGAAATTGCCTAATTCTGTTAATCCATCAGAGGGTGAAGGATCTGATGCCTCATCTGGTGGATAATTAGTCGTAAAGGTCCAGTTTTCTGATCTGATTTCGGAGAATCCATCATCTAATATTACAAACCAATTATATGCGGTGCTTAATGATATATCTCCCCATATAATACTTGTTTGATCACCAGAATTTATATTTATCTTTTGCCCAATTAGAGAATCATCTGAAGCATCGTAAAAACTTACATTTAATTGATCACTATCAGAATCTGAAGTTTTTATAATCAAATTTGGATATAAATGAATCCCAGTAGATTCATTCAGTGGTCCAATCAATGAAGCAGCATCGGGAGGAATATTGGTGGTAAAGTTCCATATAGGCCCAATCATTGTGTCAATTCCATCAGAGATTCTTACATACCAGGAATAAAAGGTACTATGGGATAATCCCGACCATTCTATACCGGCGCGGTTATTGCTCTCCACGTTCTCAATAATTCCGATCAGTTCATCATTGGTACCATCAAAAAATTCAATTTTCATTTGATCA
>CAZEPC010000496.1:0-3496 GCA_964513765.1 uncultured archaeon | reverse complement strand
TCGTTTATTCTCTCCGTGAATAGAAAAATAGGTCTTGTGATGAAGATCATTGGCCTGTACGGCAATTAGGCAATGTTGATTGCGGGACACCAGCGATCTTCCGTAAGGATAATGAAAACAACCGAAAAACGTTTCCGCTTGTGGATTGGGTTCGTCGGATGGCGATTGATCGGGATCGGCAGAGAATAAATCTCCTTCCGATTGGAGTTTCAAGGAAAAGTAATAGGGTTGAATGAAAGGATACAGCGCGTCCGTCACCCTTTTCCCTCTCTGCTTTAATGCGGAGAGAACGGATGATTTGAACTTTTCATAGCGGGTAAAAATCAAGGGTTTCATATGGTCAAGAATGTCATAAAATCCTCCCGTACGGTGTTTTTTTGGGAAGCGGCTCAGGGATCTCCCCTTGGTCCAATAATTCATGTTTCCTCCCCAACAATTGGTAATTGCAAATGAAATTAATTTAAAAAAGGCTTTTTTCGTACTTGCGGGAATATGTATCTCCCCCGATTCCAATTTATCCATAAAATAAAAGTAAAGGGAACCAGTTTCCACGAAGGAGGTTCCATATCCCATGTTAATCCCCGTCATCTTAGAGGGACAGTGCTGATGAAAAGTCCCGTCGATTGCAATCCCATCCCCGGTCCAACCCTCTTTTTCTTGTATAATAAGGTTAATATTGTGAACCGCCGTGTTTAGGAACTCCTTATTGCCCAGAAGGAGGGCGATTTGAAACATGTTGTAATTAACCCACAGAAGATTCATGCCCGTTTTAAGGCTGTAGGGGGCAATTTTTAAATTGGTATTAAAGCCCATTTTTTTGGGATGAATTCCCCTATAGATCAAACATTCCATGATACATTTCTTATCCACGTGGGTGAGAATTTCCCCCTCTTTATCGGTCAATAAAATCTTAAGCAAGTTTCTCGGAACACCGATATCCCAAGCCCACCAGTTTTGGGACAACCTTCTCCCGAGATCCAAAAATTGATGTCCCCAAGAGAGACGCTCACGAATAACTATCCTCAGCTTCTTATTTTTATAATAATCAGATCCCTCCACAAGATATGCAAGCATAAGGGGGATAATCTTCTGCCAGTAATCCCCCGAATGACCCACTTTATCGGTATTAATGGTATTTTTTCTTCGCCACGTGGGATCATTGGCATGAATTTTCATGAATTGGTGGGCCTTTCGATGAAGAAATGAAAGAAAATCCGATTGTTGGATCAGCTGATCGTTAATATCCATAAATCCATAAAGATCATAAGCGCATTCCAGTGCGGATGTATATGGGTTTTTATTATCACCGCGTATCCAAGCTGTGACTAGGCGTTTAACATCTGATTTTGATAGATTTGATACTTTTTGAAGGGAAACTGTCAATAGGGATCCCTAGTTCATAAAAGGAGCTCCTCCTAAAAAAATAGAATGTAAGATAACAATTGGAGTGTGAAACGAATATTCCTTGGGTTCATTTGATTGGTGTTTTATATTGGTTCTCACTTGTAATCCATGAGATAGGTTTCAACGGAATCCCTTAAAGCATCGCGCCAATCTTCTTTTACAATGTGATCATGCAAAAGAGAAACAAGTTTCTCTGATGGAAAATGAGCACCCCAAGCAGAAAAGGATGCAATGAGCAGAAAATCTTTATCTCCAAGATTGCCCAAGGTAGATAACACCGATTTCCTTTTAATCTTCAAGGGCTTATCGAGTATGTGAAAAAACTCGGCAATAAATTCATTCCACGTGGGGGAGTGGCACCCACAATTGAAACAGCCATGTAGAGGCCCCTTCATGATTAATCTTTCCAAGATGGCCCCCAAAGATCTAACGGTGAGAATCGAGATCTTTTTATCCCCAGCCCCGCAGGAAAACATCCCATCCTCCAAGATACGGGGAATAATAGCTCTACAAATGAGGGTATTGTTCTCCCCAATAACGGCGGGAAGGCGCAAGATAGTATAGGGTATTTTCTGACCAATCAGCAGTTTCTCACCCATCTCCTTCGTTTTGCCATAGGGGAGGGGGGTTTTTCCAATCCAAAATGAATCTTCTGTCCTTTCGACCCCCACCGAGACCGGGCCATAAACAGAAATGGAACTTAAATATATAAAATGCTTACAATTATGGTGCCTTGCCCAACGGGCCATCCTGCCCGTCCCCTTAGCATTGACTTCTTTCATCAAAACTCGAGGAGCATTTTGATCCACTATCCCTATTGTATGAATTATCACATCAAATTGGATGTCCCATAACTTTTCAAAATCCTCTTGGCACGTGACATCAAATTTAATCTCATTCTTGCCGGGTTCTTTAAAATAGGTGGTTCCATAGACCTCAAAATCCTCTCCAGCTTCTCCTCGAAAGAAGCGTTTCAGATTATTGCCAATGAATCCATCGGAACCCGTGATCAAGATTTTCTTTTTCTCGTGTTTTTTCAGCACTTTTCCACTCCTAAGTTTTTGATAATTGTTTATAATTCGGTTTTAACCTCATTTTTCTTTTCAGCGGGATTTTCAACCTGGTTTTCAACGGTACTTTCATTTTTGTCTTTAACAGGGCTTTCAATGTGAGAATTATTTTTCCTCCAATAATATGAGATGAGAAAAAGAACAGGGGCACCAGTATTAAATTCAATAAAGGAATTAAAAAACAATATATCAAAACTCCCATTACGGATACCCGGGAGAAATAAACTGATCTCCATGGCAAAATGTACTAAGAATCCAACCAAAAAGACATATATTACAGTCTTATATTCAATTTTATCATTAGAAGCGAATCCTAAGAGCAACAAAAAGCCAACCGCCATCATAATGATCTGGACGGTCCGGTCTCCGGCCATCTCCCTCCATATCATAATTGTTCTGTCATCTAAGGAAACCCATTGGGACAAAAACCCGATCAATATCCACCCCCCATAGAGCATGGCAGTCCATCTTATTTTGTCGGTCTTTTCATTAAACATCACAAATACATAGGAAAATTCAATCATACCGTATGTAAATCCAAAATAGAGAAAGAATAACACATCATTAATTGGTAAAGTTTGAATTACTCTATCCCCTTGAATAGAGTACCAAATTATGAAATCTGCAATAAAATTTACCAAAAATCCAAAAATTCCGATAAGAAATTCCTTGGAATATTGCTTTCTTATCAAATATGCCATCCATATGCACACAAAAATCAGATCAAAATAAATAAAATCCATATCAAAGGACCGTTTTACAATTGTGTCCATATATATAGCAAAGATCGAATATGCTTTTAAATAAAATCTGTAGATCTAAGGGGGAAAGATGTAATCCTACCTATCAACAACCTACTTCTAAAAAAATGTTCGATGGAATGCAAGGTGTTTTGTTCAAAAAAGCCCACTATCCGGTTTGTCAAGTGCATCTAGGACCTTTACCACAAACTGGGCCAAGTCCTCTAAAATATCTACATCAACTAATTGCGGTACATCTTTAGGTGTGTGGGTTATGTCGAT
>CAZEPC010000495.1:0-3504 GCA_964513765.1 uncultured archaeon | reverse complement strand
AATCTCGACGAGTATAACGCCGGCCCCAACCCCAACGATAACACGAATAATTAAAATAGCGACCAAGACAACAATGATAACGATGGGACCACCGATAATCGGAGAATGTCCAATACAACCATTGGAATCAGTGGAGGATCAGTAGGTGTTGTAGCGATTCTTGGGGCAGTTATATATTCAAAAACTACTCTTTACTTGGATGAAAACGGGAAGAGATGAAAATAAAAAGAGTGCGTCCACAGGGATTTGAACCCTGCTCCACGGCATGGCAAGCCGCGATACTAACCGCTATACGATGGACGCGTGGTTTTAACCAATTCAAACAAAATCAATAGCCTTTGAAGATCAGCTAAAGACAAGATTATAAAATCGTAATACTTTAAAAAATTTATTTTTGTATTTAGTTTTCGGTGGCCTCTCTTAAAAAGCCATGCCCTCTCCCTATGTGTGCAACAATCGAAATCTAAGATTCCTTGTGAAATTGTCAAATTTCGTTTTTATTGCATTTTTTTTTCGCATTTTCATCCTCCCATTTTTACCTACGCATTTTCATCCTCCCATTTTCGTCCTTCCATTTTTATTCCCACATTTTTACCTACGCATTGTCTCCGTTTTCTCGGTTATTTTCTTCTTTTTAATATAATATACTAAGAACAAGACTGCTACTAGGATAGAAGCCCCAGTTATTCCCCAGAGTGTCCACCTGGGCATTTTTGGCCAACTATATACATAACCATCAAATACCACTTCCCACCAATCGACCGAATTATCGTTGGCAGATACGGTGATGATCTCCTGAATTCCATCCCTGTCCAAGTCATAAGGAATTATCCGATCATCCGCCTTCCAGTAATAAGTGGAATATTGTTCCTTATACCCTCCATTTCCGGCAGTATTCGTTCCTGAACCCGTTTCCTCCCCGTATTCTTCTCCATTTTCTTCTCCATTTTCTTCTCTATTTTCTTCCCCATTTTCTTCCCCATAATATTGGTAGAGCCATAATCTATAACCCCACTTGGAGGTATCATCAACCAAGATCAATTCATCCCGTCCCCGCCTGTCCAAGTCAAGCGCTTGAACATTGTGCCAATGGCTGTCATCCCGCAGAACACTTCGTGAATAATCATCCGAGTAATTATACACATATACCCCATGTCCCTTATCCTTGGCACATGCGGCGAGGTCATATGAAGTTTCTCCGCCGGTTAGATTACCCGCGGTAACATGTAAAGGTGTATAGTCTTGACCGGTTTCAATCACGGAGATATTCCAAGGATCCTCGATGTTTTCGTTGGGTGTGAATGAATAAATGCCCGGATTTGCCGCGGGATTTCTCGCGCCCCTCGAGGACCCGACAATTTCTTCCACAGTACCATCTTCATTAAGATCCATCCTCCGAGTGACAAGCCACCAACCGCCGTTTATCTGGCCAATTTCATGGCGTACCCAATTTTCCGATTGTAGGGGATTCCCGCCTAAATTTTCTACCCAATAAAAACCGCCCGAGCCATCCTGATCGCCCTCAAAGGCATAAACAAGATCGACATCGGCGTCCCGATCAATATCGGCGTCCAAGCCGCTCTGGAGGTAGAATTGAGATGAAATGATCCTTCCGGTGTTCCAAATTTCAATCCCATCCGCGCTTTCAGGTCCATTCAAACCAGCAAGCCCACCCATACCATCGAGCCCGTCCAAGCCAGCAAGGGCATCGGCGCCTTCACCCACATCGCCCCAGGAACTCACATTTCTCATCGCAATATCAATCACCCCGGGAGTCTGATCAAAAATAATAACCTCCTTAAGCCCATCCCCGTTGGCATCCAGTACCTCAAGACCTTCAATCTTCTCATAACCCCTTGCAATTTCGTGTTTTTTCCAATTGTCCAGATCCTCGGTTTGTTCGTACCAGCTCACTTTTCCCAGCTTGCTTTCGGCAATAACAATATCAATATCCCCATCCAAATCAAAATCTGCCACCTCTAATCCATCACCATCATCAATTTCATCTATCTGATGCCGTTTCAAACCGGATATACGCCTTGAGGAGGAAGAAGTAGCGTGAGCGTAGTAAAATCCGGGATACCCCGGTAAAAAATTAATTCCGATAAGAATGAAAACAACAATCCCAATAATTTTCCTTTTCCAAATCATATCATCTAGAAACCCACCAAAAATTAAAACCCTTGTGGTAGGGTTCACTTACGGCAGGGTCTCACTTTCGGCAAAGTTCCCTTACGGTAGGGCTTGCGCATCAACTCTTGCTTACTATAATAAAAAGAAAACCCAAATAAAAAAATAAAAAACCATACTACTCCCGTGATCTAAAGCCGTAAAATAGAAGCACAAAACTTCCAATATACGCAATTCGTACCAGAATCAGCAAACCTCCGGGAATCGTGAGGCCCTCCCCTATCCCGCCGATACAGAACAAAATACAAGCACCAGCCAGTAGCAGAAGTTTTCTTTTAATGACGCCGGAAGCCTTCATCCCCTTCTTAAAGAAAAGTAAGGCCAAATAGAGGAGAATAGGAATAAATAGAAGGGCCAAGATGAGTCCCGCCGCGCTTTCAAGACTGGAATTATAATCGATCAAGCCCTCCCCAGGAGTCTCGGGGGATTCCATGTAAAATGCCGTAAAAGGATCTTGGAAGATCAGAATGTAATACACGATAGACACTAGAATGAACGGGAGAAGAATCTTTTTCTTCTTTTCTACATTCAGCATGTCCAAATTAAAGTTAATTATGAAATACATCAAGGGCGGAAACCAAATATAGCTCAATAACGCAACTTGTCCCCACGAGTTTGGAAGATTTTCGTTCTGGAGAAGGACAAACCAAAAGTCCAAGCACACACCCAGATACAGAAGGCCGGCCAAGGGGGATATATATGCAAAATGTCTCAAAAGTTCTGCCTTTGTATTTTTATATTTAACGAGGAAAATAATGCTCGAAATCAGACCAAAGGCCACAATGATGGTCGCAGTTACACCATCCAGCCAAAAATCAACATCCATAGTATTTTTTTAAAAACCTCCCCTATAAAGTTTTATTGTTGCAGATAGGAGTCCTTATGAAGAGGCAGAGATACGAAAAGATAAATCTATTTAAGGGAATTTTACCCAAATAAATATAGATCTCGGAAAATGGGGAAAAAATTACTTAATGTGGATATGATCTTGAATTCAATCCATGCGGGCATCAATGTCATTTCCAAGGATTTCAACCTAATTACCACAAATAACTGGATGAAGGATAAGCTAAATAAAAATCATGTGGGTGACTCAAAAAAATGTTATCAAATCTTCCAAAACACCAATAAAATTTGTCAAGATTGTCCAGTGAATAAAACATTTCAAGATGGAAGAGTCCACACTAAGATAATAAAAATTCAAAGAAAACTTGGAATTGGGGGAAAAAGGCAACCACAGACAATCTGGGTAAAAGTCTATTCATATCCAATTTTTGACGAGCGAGGGAAGGTGAAATACGTTGTGGAGTATCT
>CAZEPC010000494.1:0-3511 GCA_964513765.1 uncultured archaeon | reverse complement strand
AATTCCAAAGAGGCAACAGAACTTCAAAATTCAGAAGAAAATGGAAAAAACGCCCATGATAATTCCTTCAAAAGGATGTTTGTGATTTTCAAAGAAACATGGAAGAGATCTTTCACTCTACCCTGGGTTTTATTATTTGTGGGTTTAAGTGTGCTGCTTCCCGTTCTTATCCCGATAATATCTTTGAGGGGGATAAATTTAGGTAACATGCCTTTATATTCGGCAACAATGAATGTTATTTTTGAAATGATGTTCTATATTTGGTTTTGGTCGACCGGCATTGTTTTAACTCTGATGATAAGCAGCCAATCTTCCGGCTTAATTGCGGATGAAGTTGATAAGGGTACAATGCTTATGTTGGTGAGCAAGCCGGTGAGTCGGTTTCAGATATTCTTTGGGAAATTTTTGGCGATGGTATGTTATGCCCCTTTTATTAATGCTATCAGTGTTTTCTTATCTGGCTGGGTGATAACGTTGGTATTCGGCGGATCTATCCCCCATTATGCTGAGATGCTACCTTTATTGCGTTATTTATTTGCTTATAACATATTTGTGAGTTTGATCTTCATATTTATCTCGATGGCACTTTCCAGCATCATGTCAAAGGGAAGAAGGGCGATTATAGTAATGGTTTTTCTCATCATTGTCGTCTTTTTAGTCTTCTTAATTGTTCGACTCGTTGCAGGGAGTTATTATGAGCAATATTATCTTTATTGGATCGATCTCGGCTATCATCTCGGTAATATCTTTGTGTTTTTTATTGAGACTAACGAAATCGTCCCTCCCACAACCGCTTGGCAGACGTTATTTATGAGGATAGCGGGTGTATATCAAGGAGGAACTTCCGATCCTGCTCAAAATATATCTCTCCAAGGAGATCTCAAACTAATTGCAATTCTTTTTTTATTTCTTTTATTTTTTTTATCTAATATTATGAAAAAATGCATTATACTTGAGGTGGAGTATGAATATCCTTGCTTGTACTAGTTGACGGGTTGTTCAGTCCTGTGTCCCCAATTGTGATTCTTGGTATAATTTCGATGGCATCGGCTCTTCAAGTTCCCATGTAATATTAATCGGCTGGGATCCTTGATGTTCCTTGTAATTTACTTTTCCTAAATAATGATAGGGGGCGGTCATCTGTTTATATTCATGCCTTCCCTTCCGTACAAAGAGCATTATCGGGTGCTCTTCGTTTATATATCTTTTCCCGGTTTCTGAGTCTGCCGATGTTCGGCTTTGAGTCTGCCAGTGGAAAAGAGTTTCGCTGATCGAATAATCTTGGTACATCGTGGTGGGGGAGTAGTACTTTTCCGATTTCTCCAAGGTAACAAAAAAGGCATCTACTCCCTCTTTTCCCTTATCATCCATATAAAGAACTCCTTCACTGAACCGAACGTACTTCTCAAAGGTAATTTTCCCTAACGCAACTAAAATTTGGTCTAAAGTGTATCTGCAATGAAGATCCAACGCACACGGGAATCCCACATCAATCGGTTTATCCACAAAATCGATGCTGTCCAAATTGTATTCCAAGAGTTGAATGTATTCTTCCAACATAACTGGGTTTTTTGCCAAAATCTGGAGGACTTCCTTTTTTTCCGAAAATTCGCGCTTGGGGAGTTGATATTGGGGCCAAATGCTGTAGCAAAACATCAAAAACCATTGTCTTCTAATCTCCGAATTCACGGGATCTTCTATTTTTCGCAATCCGTAATTCTCCTCTACCCTCCTTTTAAATTCTGATGAATAGGTGTGCGAATTTTCACTGAAGTGATTCACGGCTTCTTTTCCCCATTGTGAGATTGGAATGAGTAAATTTAAAAGATATATGATCCATCTCCTTGAATTTGCCCATTGTATCCTTTCCAGACCATTTCCCAAATCCTTTTGGTCTGGATCGTTAAAACTCTCCAGCACTCCGGCTTTTACGCATAATTGGGACCATCCCGTTTTTCCGGAATATGTGACGCTGTAAAGATGATAGGGTTCCAGTTGATGAAATCTTAGGAAATTTCCCAAAGATAATTCCATTTCCTTGGCATCTTGGGCAAAGCTGGATATTTTATTGGCCAAATTGCGGCTGGTGATAGTTTGAGCCTTTATGTTCTCCAAGATAAAACCTTGCGCCTGTTCTTCCATTTGAATGTAACACCCTTTGGGCAGTCCGGGGAAGTCATCCTCGATCTCTTGCTCGATATTCTTTTTACTCCGGCCAATGAGGGCACGAAAGCGTTCCCGGAAATTAAACTTTTTATTATGATGCCCTACAAAATCCAAAACCGTGAGTACATCCTTTCCGTGAATTTTTCTCAACCCCCGCCCCAACTGCTGCACGTATATCCTGAGGCTCTGGGTGGGCCGCAGGAACAAAACCATATTGACATCTGGAATATCTACCCCTTCATTATAAAGATCCACCACAAATACAAAATGTACCTCTCCGTCTTGTAATTTCCGTTTGGCGTGTTTTCGTAATTCGGGCTCCGATTCACTGCTCACCGAGATGGATGGTATGCCGTGCTCGGTGAAAAATTCGGCCATGAATTTGGTGTGCTCAATACTAACACAAAAACCGATACCCTTTATCTCAGAAATTGAGGAGGCATAATCATCCACTTTCTCGATGATAGTTTGTGCCCGGATGTTCGCACTCTCTTCTCTCACATATTTACTTTCCAAATCCTCGGTTTTATATCCTCTCTTACCCCAAGGCAATTCTGAAAGATCTACAGGGTCGGTTACCGCAAAGTAATGGAATGGACATAGAAGGTTTCTGTTAATGGCTTCTGGCAACCGCAATTCGCACGCAATATGATCCCCAAAATAGGACACCACATTTTTTCCATCCATCCGTTCTGGGGTGGCGGTAAGCCCCACCAAAACCTTCGGGTCCAAGACTTCTAACAAATCTTGATAGGATGGGGCGGCGGCATGGTGAAATTCATCGATAATAATGAAATCATAAAAATCGTTGCTGATCTGCTCGTGAAACTCTTTGGCATTGAATGATTGAATTGACATAAATAGATGATCATATTGCTTTTCCTCGGGACGATATTGTCCCACCCATAGGTTTCCGAAATTTTCATTGCGTAGCACGTGACGGAAACAATCCAGGCTTTGTTGGAGGATCTCTTTGCGGTGTGCAATAAAAAGCAATCTGTTTGCCGAGTCTTGGTGTTCGTTGCAAAATCGTTTGTAATCGAAGGCGGAAATTACCGTTTTGCCGGTTCCGGTGGCGGCCACCACTAAATTTCGCCACCTTCCATGTACCCTTCTTTCTGCCTCCAATTCCTCCAACATGCGTTTTTGGTATTCATAGGGCTTTAAATCAAAATGGAAATGCTGAGATATATAATTCTGTATTTCCCCGTGGCTGGAACCGCGACTCCTTTTGCGTTCCCGTGAAAGGGCATCTCTCAGCCTCTTTTCCGAATCCTCCGTGTTTTCATAGATGATAAAATCCTCGTCATTCCAAAATGAGGTAAATGTTCCCTTAATTTGTTGG
>CAZEPC010000493.1:0-3516 GCA_964513765.1 uncultured archaeon | reverse complement strand
ATCCGCCTATAATTTAACGAAAAGTTCCGTGTTGCTTCTAAACCCTGGAAGTGCCACCGGTGCGTGGAGCTTTTTGGCGGACAAAACCCCTTCTTTCATGCACCTTCGTTTGGAAGGCGGAGATAATTCTGCTAAAAATGCCTTAAGTTCGGAAGATGGGATTTTAATTTCTTTGAATCTTTATTGTTTAATAGGCCATGAGCAATTGAGTGAAAAAAGGCTCCGATATAAGAAAATTGAAGAAAAAATGTGCCGTATTGGGCGATAAGCTCCCGCTTTTTCGTGTTTTATAAAATAAAAAATTAATCCGATTAGTTCTTGTTTTTGGTATATTGTTGTTTTCTAAGCATAATCATTGTTATACCCAAAAATGCGCCTATGAATATGATAATAGGAAAGCCTGAGATCGTGGTCTCCGCTCCCGCTAGGTTTACATTGATCTCGTAGGTTCCAGTCTGTCCCATTTGTGACATTTCCACTTTAATATGCATTTTTTCTAATACTCCCTTATTAGAATATCGCAGTTCTATCTCCATCCCCTCGGTGTCTCCACCTGCCCTTTTTTCCTCTATATTTTGGTTAATGAAAAATAAATAATTCGATTGGAATACTTGGGTTATATTGATGTTATCCTCGAGGATTATGAAGGTTTGGTGGTCTTTTCCGGTGATTTCTTCAATAAAATATCCCAATTCAAAAGTTTCAATTGAGGAAATATCTTTGCTGTAATTTGAAGAGCAATTAATTACCGTGATTCCCGCCCATACTTCCTCGATTTCAACCACATTGAGCTCCATAGCAAATTCAAATTGATTTCCATTTTCTTTTAAGGTTATATTATAAGTATATTTGTCTCCGATTTCGGGGCCAACGTAATCGGGCTTTGCTGCCACCGGAAGGAATGTCCCTAGGGTGATTATTACCACTAAATAAAAAATAATCGGGATGATCCTCCGTGACGGGCCTTTTTTATTCGTTCCCACATATTTTTTTATGCACATTATACTTAGAAAAGATAAGGGAAATCTTATAATGATTGGGATTATGGAAAAAAGCCCATAGGTTGTTGATAAGTACAAAAAAGAACTGCCGGGAAGATAAAATATCTTAGGAAAGCCCCCGAAATCTCGGGATTGTATCTTGATTTCTGCATTCTTTCTCTATCGGCTTTTTAAAGGATATTCATTTATTTCCACAACATCATATCTAAGAGTCTCTGGTTCTTTAATCCTTCTTCTGCGGGGATAGGAACTTCGCTATCTTCCAAAATTGATTTTGCAAATGCTTCAATCTCCGCAGAATAGCAATTTTGATTGGATATTGTTTCTTGCTCTATTTTGAGATCCTTATAGATATAGAGGGGGACTTTTCTGTTTATCCTGTTGAAAAACGGAATTTGCAATGTGCATTTTGTTCCGATAATTTCAAAACTGGTATAATAATTCCCCTTGAACCCTACTCCGATGGATCCCATTATGTTATCCTCAAATGCCAAGTTCATGAGTGCCTTTTCTTCCACATTCCCTTTCTCGGAGGGAATCATCTGAAATTTCAGATTCTTAACCTCTTTCTTAGTCAGAAATCTCATGGTATCAATTAAATGGACGCCCAAATCTGCAATGGGTCCCCCGCCTGCAATGTTTTTATTGAAAAGCCAATCTCGGGTTGAATAAGATCCGTTGTAATAGAAATTGGCATTTAAGGCGACCAGATCCCCGACCGAGCCATCTTCAATGAGTTCTTTGAGTTTTAAAACCGAGGAATTATACCGCATGCAATGGGCAATCATAAATTTGACTCCTTGGTGCTCACAAGCGGATAGCATCTCCTCACATTCCTTGGCGTTCATTGCCATCGGCTTTTCCAATATTATGTTCTTTCCTGCTTCGGCGGCCATGATTGTGTGCTTTTTATGTAAGTTATTTGGGGTTGCAATAAAAACCGCCTCAATTTCATCATTTTTCAGTAATTCTGGAACCGAATCATAGGCGTTTTCTTCCGAAATTCCGTATTCTTTAGCCTTTTGAAGTGCCGCGTCCTTTGATGTTTTACTGATGGCAATAAGGTTTCCTAAATCACTTCCTTGAAAGCCCGGGATTAAACGCTTTTCTCCGAATATTCCGAACCCAATTATTCCAAAATTTACTTGCTTTTTCGTCATTTAACTTTCTCCCAATATATAATGCAATCATTTTCCCGAAATAAAAACCTTATTTGAAAAGATTTCCCCGATCTACCACAAATACGATTCGAAAGTATTTGATGATCTTTAAATAGCTGAATTTTTATAGGAATAAGTAAGGGTTCTAGACAATTATTTAATTAAATAAATGAAATGTTTATTAAAAAATTCAAAGATTTTTATTAATTAAAAAAAGTAGAATTTGGAGAAAGATGTGGTGATTTCTTTCACATAATGCCTATTGTCCACCCAGGAGCTGAAATAACAGATATGATGGATGTTAATGACTTTACTATTGAAAACCGTTTTTATACCTCGGGGAAGATTGCCGAGGGCTTGCATTTGGTAGATCTTTACATGTACGAGTCCTCTTTGTTCGCCAATGTGATGGTGGTGGAGGATTCAAATATAACGCTAATAATTGATACCGGGACATCGGAATCCGTTGGGGCCTTACTTAATTATCTTGATTTTCACAACATTAAACTCGGGAATGTGTTAGTCTTACCGACTCACCACCATTTTGATCATATTGGTGGCCTTTATCAACTCATTGAATATTTAGAGAAGAAGAAATCAAAAGTCCGGGTTCTATCCTCAGATTTAATGAATCGTTGGCTGCTTCATCCTTACGAATATCAGAAGTCTGCTAAAAAAGGATTTAATGATGCTGTTGGGGAATTAAAACCTATAGATTCCGCGTATATTCGTAATTTTGAAGAAAAAAAGAGGTATAATTTAGGTAAAGATTGGGATCTGGAAATTTTGAGAACTCCAGGTCATTGTGATGATCATATCTCTCCTATCTTACATCAAAAAAGTGGGCAAAAAATTTGCTTTCTCGGAGAGGCACTGGGTATAAATCTTCAAGGGGCTTTTTCCCCCATTCCCGCCTCCTCCGCACCGGACTTTAATTCAGAGAAGTATTTGTCGAGCATTCAAAAGATTAAGGTACGAAACTTTGATTTGTGTATCTTCTCTCATGTGGGCGGCATTGCCCGTAAGGAAAATGTCGAAAAAGCAATACAAAATGCAATTGCTGGGTATCACACGATAAAAGATGATATTATTGAACTGTATAAAAAATATAAGTCCACCCGAGAAGTAGTAGAGGAGATTTACGCACTCTATAAGCCTCTTATTAGTACGGCTTCGATAAATCCAAAATTGGGAAGAAACTTGGCCTTTACATTAGTGTATGGCATTTTGATGGATCAAGGCTTGAAATAGCACAGAAAGGGTCCATTTGTGTTTTTCTCATTTTAAATCTATTAAATAAATAAGCCCATAACTTTTTTAATTGCCTTACTCATTGTTAGATCGTGAAAAGAAAT
>CAZEPC010000492.1:0-3530 GCA_964513765.1 uncultured archaeon | reverse complement strand
GCATCGATACGGGGGGAACTGAAACCAGCAATTCCACCAATGATACCAATTCGGACATCTACGATAATATGGACCAAGAACGGACTTCCTCGATTGAGACATTCTTTACGGGGGCGAACCAGTTTATAGGTTCCCACTGGGATGTCATCTTTTACAACTTGTTGGGGACAATGGCCATCACGTTTCTCATTCAGACCATAATAAAGAAACAGAAGGTCAAGGAGGCGAACCTTACGGCGGGCGATGCCAAGGGAGATGATCGCTGATGGGTCTTCTTCTTTCAATGCTTAGGGTGGAAGGGTACTATCTGCTTTTTACGTTGATCTTTCGGCTGCTCAAAGCCGTGAGTCCCCGAATTAAGGGCTTTCTGTATTGGATTTCTCGCAAAGGGGCCTTTATTCACGAGTCGCTGCATTTTCTGATGATGCGCTTGTTGTGCATCCCCGTAAAATTAAGCGATGTTCATGTCGATTACAAAGGGAACGGTTCGGTTCGGTTCCCCCCTGGCACCCGGAAATCCTTTCTGAAGTTTTTATTAATTGGGTTCGCACCCTTGATCGGGGGGACCATTTTACTTTTGGAAATCCAAAGCAAGTATTTTGGATCGCTAACAGGATTATTCGGGATGATCGCCAGGATTTTAATCATTCTTTCCATCGTGATCAGCGTCTCACCCTCTTTGACCGACCTATCCCAGATTTGGCGGGCGATTCTTTCAAACAGCAGAATCTTTGTCCGTCAAATGCTCGTGCTGGGGGCGGCATTCGGCATTTATATCGCAAATCACGGGTGGTTGTCCCGATACGAGACTTTATTGGATTATATGTACGAACCCGCGGTTATTTTGGGGATTTATTTGGTCATTGATGGAGTAAGGGTGATTGGATTGATGGGATATAGAGCTCTGGCCAATCGAAGGTTTAATAGTAAAAACTTCCAACCCTCAGCGATGAAGATCACCAAGTCGGACCGAAAAGCCGCATTGGTAGATCACGCGGGGCTTTCCAAGGACTATTACGGTAAATCAATCCGGAAAATCAAAAAAGCCATCAAGGAACAAAAAAACTATGCCCCCTCGGATCTTAACACTAAAGATAAAATTCGAGTCACAATCAAAGAAGTTGGAATGAATAAGGGACAAACTGAAGAAATCAATGCTGGCGAAAGTGAATGGAATTATACAGAAAATCAGATGAGCAAAGAAGAAATTAAAGAGCTCAGGCTTCATATTGAACGCTATCTCTAAACTATCCAATAATAATTCTTAACCTATAAAAAATGGAATGATAAAAACTATGAGCAAGGCAAAACAGAATACACGGACATATTCGGCGGGAGAAAAAAATCGCCCCCGGGTATCCCACAACGGAAGAATTAACGAACTGAATGTTATTTCCGGCGAATTGTCGGAACTAAAAGTACGGGTATCTCAAAATCATCGGGTGGAGGACTATATCTACGAAATCTCCGATGAGGTGGCGGTACTGCTCTTTTCCCGAAAAATCGGGAAGGGGGATCCCAACCGCCTCTATGAACTGATTGAGGACTTTTTTCTCGATTATCCCCGCGGGCAAATTATCTACCATAAATATCCCCGGAAACAGATACCCTTGGCTCTCATCGGGCTATTTATGAAGGTATTTCTAGATTACGGTACCGGCATAGTTCCCACGGTGAACACAAAGCATACCGCCCACGTGATCCGAAGCTTGGCAAAACGGGTACAAATCGAAGACACTCCGCCCAGCCTTTCCCGGGTGAAACCCAAGTTTAAGACAATTGCGGATGCCCAACAATTCTTATTGGAGGGATTGATCGACTGCGGCCCGAAGAAGGTGAAGAATCTGATGAAGCACGCCGAATCTCCCAAGGAAATTTTCGATTCGCTGGGAAGGGAGGGTTTAAATTCCTATAAGAAGGATTTATCGGAGATTCCCTTAATCGGTCCGGAATTTTTGAAGTATAACCGAAAGTTGATGAGGAATGAGCGATAAATTAGGGAATTCTGGAATTCGGTAATATGGAAGGGAATATTGTGGCATCAGGAACTATACCTTACACACTTCTTTATTCTTCTCGTAAGACTCGATGAGTTGATCGTACTTATCCTCGCCCAGCCATCTTAAGCTCGGAGAGCTTCGCCTCCAGCTGTTCGATAGAAAGGTCTCTGCTTTTACTTCTCCCCTTTGAATTACCTGCGGATTTTCCTTTGCTTTTATTCTTTCCTTTCTTTTTCGCGGATCGGCCTTTTTTGAGGTGGAAGATGAATTGGAGGAAAAGATCCGGGATTATCATAAAAAAATAGAAAAAATAAAGGTAGAAGTAATTGAGTAGAAATCTGCCGATATCGCAGAAAGATCATTGAGTAGATGAAGAAATATTAAGAAAGGGGAAACTTGTAAAAATTCGGGGAAACCTCTTTATAAAAAAAAGAATAAAAGAATTAATATATTTACTCCCTTATAATAAAGTGGAGAATAATGTCGATATCAGTTTTTAAAATGGGATTTGAAGGAAAAAATGTTTTTGATAAGGCCATTAGTGCTGATGATTTTGCAGATTATTTGAAAAAAATAAATAGAATGGTCGCCCACATCGCAAAAGCAAAAAACCTTGTTAATGAGAAATTTTCCATCGAAAATTATAAATTGTATCTCAATAATTTTGAAGAAGGTAGTGTTAAAGCGGGGTTTACTTTTCCACCTAGCCATTTCCAACCTGAAACACTGAATGAATTTGGAATCAGTTCTAAACATGGTAGTTATGAAAATCTGGTGATCAATTTGGAAAAAGTTATTAAATTTTCACAACAGAAGGATGGACATACATTGATTCAAAAAGATTTTCCCAATCGCTTTGACCGTATTGAAATATTGAAAGACCTCGAATCCTTAACAAAAAACTCCGATTTTGGTTTATATTTCGATTTTAATCATTTTAAAAAACTACATACCTATCGCATTTCTAAAGAAACTAACGATACTTTAAATCGATGGTTAAAAATGGAGAAAACTGACTCACCCAAACTTGTTGGAGAAAAAAGAGGTATGAAACTTAATTCAGATAATACTATCTCCTTTTACACTCGATTGCTTAATGACGAAAACGTTGTGGTGAAATTATCTTCTAAATTTGAAGATAAATTGTCAAATATACCTTTGCACGAACTAGTTAGAATTGATGGGCACTATAAGAAAAAACCAGGAAAAATGACTCGAGGTAAAATTGTTCGAGTTAGCGACATACATTCAATTAAGGATGAATTCACATTAACCTTTGAGCAATATCGAGAATCTTTTAGAGACGATCCGGAATTTGGAGATGAGGAATACCAAGAATATATCAGGGACATGTACGATATTTACAAGAGAAACTATTCCTATCTTAAGATGCTTGGTGAAGACGATTAATGTCCAATTTTCCTCTTATATTTATCCCTGATCGGTAATATTTTTTATTTCTCTTTCGTGCAGTCGCTAAACAATGGGATAATCTTGATACTAAATTAGATGAAAGACTCCATTTTAATT
>CAZEPC010000491.1:0-3535 GCA_964513765.1 uncultured archaeon | reverse complement strand
CGTGAGTTTAAAAACTTTCGTGAGTTCAAATCTCAATCCGTGCGCTCAAAAAACGGATATAGTTTAATGATAGGACTTGAGGTTTCCATCTTCGCAATGGGGTTTGAACTTCTCTTTTGCCCATCGAGACATGGAGGGGTTCAAATCCCAACCATTAATGAATATTATATTATTTAACTTAGCGGATCTCCCCCGAAAGATATTTTTTATGACTTAGATTCCTTATATCTTGCCTTTATTGTTGAAATCATCTTTTGGAGGCATTTTTTCGGAGGAAAATTCAGCTCATCGAACCCATTTCCTTGTTTTAAAAGAGCCCTGAATACGGGATAATTTCGCGTACATTCAATCAAATCAGAAATAGGAAAATCGGGATGGGTAACCTCCCTGAGGTTCAAGACAGGAGAGATATACGAATACAGATCTCGGGCATCGCACCAATCTTGGAATTGCACCAGAAAGTTGGAAACCGCATTTCTGATTTTGCAATGTACCAGAAGTTTCTCCGATTTATCCGATTCCAATCGAATGATCTGGGAGAGGGGTGCATTCTGAATTCGCCTCGTTAATCGCTTTATCAATTTATCCGCTTTGTTCTTTTTCAGATCGCCCAGATCGATAATCCCGAGAATATCCGCATGGAGCCCCAAGGACTTGGTAAATTCCGGGGACAGATCTGCTGGAGAAGTATAAATCAGCCCGGTCTCTTGAAGAACTCCGGAGTCTATGAGATCCGAACCGGGATTGCAAACCCCGTAATCGGTCAGCTTTTCGCCCCATTTGGTTTTTAAATAACTCAGATCCCTCCCCGAAAGAGAATGTCTCGTAAAATCGATTGCATTTTCTATAATGTTTTTTCTGCTTGTTCGGGATGAAAAGAGCATTGGATTCAAATGATCTTTTTGCCCGAGGGTTTTATGATTAAGTGCTTGCCACTCCTTTCGGGGATGATATATCCGCACGGGGAAACCGTATTTCTCCTCTATACTCCGTAAAATCCCGTTGAATTCCGAATCCTCCCGTTCGAGCAGAATCTTGGGTAAGTAATACTCCAAAATTAGGATAGAATCACCCCGGGTGCCCCAATAATAGGCATTGTCCAGCCCATAATAAAATAGCCCCGAAAGCGGCGGGGAGTTATAGAGAATCCACGGGTTAGTCGGGAAAGATTGTTCAAAAAGCATAATGTAAAATCGGGCCATTTTCGAAACCTTCGGGTGGAGATAGATGCTATGGTGCGTTTCCCGGAAAATTGAGGGGCGATCACGGGGAAAATAGAGGTTATAAATAGCTTTCTTCGCATTTAGCATGTGGATTTCGGATTTACCTCCTTCTTGCAGGTATTGTTCGACTATTCTTTCCCGGTTAAATGACCGAAATAATATCTTGACCATAATATCGGTGGCAATTTGAGGATATAATCTGTATAATTGAAATATTTTATTGATTTCTACGGCTTTTTCCATAATCGATTGCATGAGATCCTTTGTATATTGTAAATCTGGAACTTTTTTGGGATAAAAAACCGCATCCGGGTGATTTACAGACAGCGTATCGGGCAAAAATTTCTGCACAGGTGAGATGGAAAACGAAGCCGCCTCCCATTTGTTTTTAGAATAATTATAAAATGCAGATAACTTTGGGCGATATAACAGCGACGCGCGGGTTGTATTCAAAGAAAGCTGATCAATATCTGGATTAAATAAAAGAAACTGAAGGATACTGAATTTACTGTAAGGAACCTGGAAATTATAGGAAAAGATCTTCGTCCTCCCATTGCGTCTCCTCACATCGTGCATATCATACCGAATATATGTGAGGTAGGTATCCTCAAGCAAGGGCAGAGGATTGTCGCTCATCAAAAAGAGATTACATATTTTATTTGAATAAAATGTTGATAAATGCACATGATACGAATAACGGTAGAGAAGGCTCGGGGAGAGGAGTTCCAAAGCTTCGTGAATCTGTGATACTTGCTCCTCATCGGATAATTCATTGTATCTAAGAATTTGTTTATAATATCTTTTCAAAGAAGATTGCGACACGGAAGATTGCGTCACGGAAGATTGCGTCACGGAAGATTGCGCGGCGCTCGGGGAGTATTTCAAAACTGCATTACACCGTTCGGTAAACTCGGACAGAGAATTAAGGTATCTTTTCTCCATAAACCATGCATCTTGGACCGTTATACGTAATGTGCTTAGCAAGTCTTCCTTTTTGTTTTCTTTAGTTTGGTTTGAAAGAAGGATTTCCGAATTATTGAGAATTTCTGAATTGTTTAAAATAAGGAAAATGGCCAGAAATGTAAGCTTACCCTCATTTTTTCCCAAGAGCGGGCCATTATAGTAATAAATATCGTCCTCAACGATAGATTCCCTTGGAGAATCTAATTGGCGGGAATAGAACGGAAAATGCTCTCCCACCCCTTGGTGATTTTGCAATCCATGGTTCGAGGATCCCCTTGCTTTTTCAAAGTTCACCAATTCCCGGTTATTTTCTATCAAGTAGATCGATGCATTCCTCAAATACCCTTGGTTTTTTAGCCCTTTGAAAATTTCGGCCACCTCATCTAAAGGTACTTCACCGGGCAAAATAAGATAAAAAGAGACCGATCTGTTCTGTATCTTAAAAAAATAGGTAAATTCGGTAAAATGCGAGGAAATGAATTCGGGAATATGCTGCACATTTTGGGAGAGATTCATAGTAACAAAATACGTGCGCAAGCCAAGTAAAAGAAAGCTTCTGAGGGGATAGGTCCATTTTCGGAATGAGCCGTTCAGCCAGTTCCGTTCGGATTCCGTCAAATAGTGGGAGGTCCCATTCATATTAAAATAAACCTCTTTGCACGGAATTTTAGCGTCCCACAGGCGCTTTAGCACCGAAAAATATCGGGGAGTAAATGCCCCGTACAAATTATTTGCGATAAATTTACTTAAATTATCCAAAAAAAATCCTTTATTTCCGCTATATTCCATATATCTGATTTCGGTCATGAATTGGTTGAGGGTAAGACTCACAAACCCCAGATTAAGCGAGGATTTATTGGCGACGGGGGCGGCGGCGATGATATTCTCATATACTTCTCGCACCACCGCGGATAGTCCTTCGACATCTGGATCCTCCGATTCATCTCCGTTTTTGTCTTGGTTTACGGACTTTTCCGGGGCTAATTGAATATGATGCCGAAATAAAAACAAGAATACAAGCTTTGGAATAAAAAGATCGCATCTCCCTGCCACCTCGGGGGAGGGAGCAGCGGCTAGTGTGGAGGATGCCTCAAGATGCTCCTCTGATTTTCCTATTGTAAAAAGACGGGGGTGAACGAAGCTGAGGGCGGCCGCATATTTTATCAAGGAGGGCATAAATTGCCCATAGGATTCACTAAAAAATAAAATCTTGTGCACGGGAAGGATCTTTAGAATATCCCTAAACCGAAGAAAGTCGCTGGCATTGGTCCCGGGCGGAAGTTCAGGAATCGGTATAAATCGTGAAAATTTTCGGTAAGGGGCAAAATCAAATTGTTCGGCAAAATCAG
>CAZEPC010000490.1:0-3563 GCA_964513765.1 uncultured archaeon | reverse complement strand
AATCGCACAATAATCGCACAATAATCGCACAATAATCGCACAATAATCGCACAATGAAACGTGATGAAATACGATGAAACACAATATGCTATGCAAGCCTAAGTTAAAACAAATTAAAGCAAATTATAGTTAAAAAAGGAGTAGAAAAGATGAACGAAAATTTAGTAAAAAAACATGTCAAATGTTATCGCAGATTAAAAAATCAAGTCGCTTTAGTCACCGGTGCGAATTCGGGGATAGGTAAGGCAATTGCAATTGCCCTTGGCGAGGAAGGTGCGAAGGTAGTTGTCAATTACGTTGTAAATCCCGAAGCAGCGGATAAAGTAGTGAAAGAAATTGAAAAATTTAACAGTGAAGCCATTGCAATTAAAGCCGATGTGAGTAAGGAAGAAGAGGTTAAAAATATGTTTCAGAAAACCATCCAAAAATTTGGAACAATAGATATCCTTGTAAACAATGCTGGAATCCAACGTGATGCACCCTTCCACGAGATGACTCTTAATCAATGGCAAAAGGTAATTGACGTGAATTTAACAGGCCAATTTTTATGTTCAAGAGAAGCAGTTAAGGAATTCCTTCGGAGAGGTGTAGACTTAGATAGATCATTGACAGCGGGAAAAATTATTTGTATATCGTCTGTTCATGATGTAATTCCTTGGGCAGGCCATGTAAATTACGCTGCTTCAAAGGGTGGAGTAATGCTTTTGATGAAATCGATGGCCCAAGAATTAGCCCCCCATAGAATAAGAGTAAATAGTATAAATCCCGGTGCAATAAAAACCCCGATCAATAAAGAAGCATGGGACAATCCCAAAGCTAAGCAAGATCTCTTAGAATTAATCCCCTCGAATCGAGTTGGTGATCCATATGATATTGGAAAGGTAGCAGTATGGTTGGCGTCGGATGAATCTGATTATATTAATGGAGCTAGCATATATGTTGATGGTGGAATGACGTTATATCCCGGTTTTGCAACGGGAGGATGATTTTTTTATTAAAAATAATATTATAGGTCTTGGAAAGATGGGAAGTTCGATTGGACTTCACGCAGTAGAGCTTGGTTATGATGTAGTCGGTAAAGATACCAAAGAAAAACCAACATTATCGCAAGCAGGAATTAACATAGTAAAGAGTTATAAGGAATTTACCGAATTATTAGAACGTCCCAGAGTGATATTCCTCTCTTTACCTGCAGGAAAGATTATTGATTCGGTACTTAATAAGATTTTACCATTGTTAGAAAAAGGTGATGTTGTTTTAGATGGGGGGAACTCCTTCTTTCTTGACTCAATTAGACGTCAAAAAGTTTTATTAAAGGAAAATATATACTTTTTGGATTGTGGGACCAGTGGAGGTGTCCCAGGTGCTCGGGTAGGTGCTTGTTTTATGGTAGGTGGAGAAAAACCCGGAATAAATATTGCAAAATCTATTTTGATTGACCTTGCTGTGAAGGATGGGTTCATTCATACTGGAGCACCTGGATCTGGGCATTTTGTAAAATTAGTACATAATGGAATCGAGTTTGGGATGCTCCAAGCAATCGGGGAGGGAATTCAACTGCTCCGACAAGGACCATTCAAACTTAATCTTAAAGAAGTTCTCCATAATTGGAATCATGGGTCGGTCATATGTAGTTGGCTGATTGAATTGTTGGAAAAAGAAGTTAAAAATAATAAAAAAATCAAAAAAGTTCCAAGCTACATTGAAGATACTGGTGAGGTAAACTGGTTAGTTCAATGGGCGATTAATCAAGAAATTCCAGTCCCTGCTATATCTACCTCTATTATGGAGTTATTTAAGTCACGGAAAACAGACTCTGACATATATAGAGCAATTGCTATGATGCGCCATGGATTTGGTGATCATCCTTATGGAGAAGATGACTATATTCAGAAAGAAAGAAAAAGAAGCCGTCTCTCCCCATTGTAAAGCAAAAATACGGGATTAGGGGGCGGATAATCCTATTTTCCAAAGAATGATTTTACAAACTCTGGAGAAAGACCCCTGCTTTCCTGAACCTTTAACTTCTGCTCTTCTTCAAATTTCCGGTGACTAACCACCAAAGATTCAACAATTCTCTTTCCTGAAAGGGTGATCTCATATGTGCCATATTTTGGTTTTTGGATCAAATCTGATTCGAGCAATTGCTTGAGATGATTGGCTAATGCGGTTTTTTTCACATCTACCGCCGATTTCAGAGATTGAAATGATTGTTTGCCTTCAAGTAGCTTCTTTAAGATGGATAACCGGTTTCTATGGGCCAGAGATTTTGTAGAGCGGAGTATTAACGGGAATAATTCTTTGAAATCCTTTCTTAAGGCTTCCCACGAAAGATAATCGATTCTTCCAGGTCTATTCTTCAATTAAATAACCTCGTTTCACTTTTTTCTTGTTTCAAAACTCTCAGCTCTTCGGAAAAAGATAAAAAATTATTTTATGGGGATCAACCAGTCCAAGTATGAACCCTTCTTATTTAGCCCTTTATACCTTTTATCGTAGCGTTGAATGATAAACGGATAGGACTGTTGATATTTTTTTTTGCTTCCAAGAAATTCGCCGAAAACTTTTTCCGCACCTGAATCTTGATCGGTGGCTTCCGTGGTAAATTCAAGATATCTTGTGCGAGGCAAGGTTTTTATGAACATTTCGAGGGGAATCTCGTTAAAATCTTGAATACAAATACCAACAAACACATAATAGTTTTTGTTTTTCTTTCCATCATAATCCTCGGGTTCCAAATGGAGCTCATAGCTCACTTTTGGCCATTTTGAAATGGAGGAAAAATAACTCTCATATTTTTGGATTAGTCGGTAGAAACGGGACCACAATTTTCCTATCTCATTTTTATAACTCCATTCCTTGGCAGAATGAAATGGATCCCCGTAAAACACACATCCAAGTAATTTATATTGGATGGAATCTGTAATTGTTAGATTAATTGTTTTTGGATCCATATAATAATAAAAGAAAGATTTGCTATATTAAGATTCCTAAATAAAGTGAATTCTTAAAGACTTTAGTTTTCAAAGAATAGTAACCTTCCTATTTTTTGTGAATAATATCTCATCATTTAAATATAATTTTTGAAATATAATAATTAGTGCTCATAGCGAAAAACAGCCCATATTAGTTGACAAGGGAAGAAATACGGGTTAAAGAGCCATAAAGAATATGAAAAGAATAAATGTGATAAATATGACAAATAATAAAAAGCAAATAATGCTCAATTCCATTGGGGTCGCAAAAGTAAATGAACAAAGAATGGAATATCAGATAATAATAAAGGAGAAGTATCGAAAGGGTCTGAAGGAACTTAACCAATACAGCCATGTGATCGTGTTATTTTGGGCAGACAAGAACGATAACCAGGAGGCGCGCAACAATTTGATGGCCGAAGAATTGCCCTTTTTTTACGGGAAGGAGACTCCTCCCATGGGTGTGTTTGCCACCCGATCCGAATTTCGACCCAACCCGGTATTGGTTTCCCCGACAAAAATAATTGATATGGAGATAGAAAAAGGAATTATAAAAGTATCATATCTCGATGCTTTGAATAATTCTCC
>CAZEPC010000489.1:0-3578 GCA_964513765.1 uncultured archaeon | reverse complement strand
TATGCATCTTAATGCTAGGCTCATTCATATCCATAACCATCCTAGTTAGCGGGAGTACTCCACCGGGGAGCGATTCGAATCCCGACAACGATGATCTCCAAGATCCAACAATAGGGGATGGAATGTATGAGACCACAGTCGATAATGGAGATGGAGCGATGGGAACGGTATCTGCTTATCATACTGAAGGGGGAAATAAAGTTGAGTTTCAAGATTCTAATTCAGAGTCTCCTCTAACAGTCGATCAAAGCAAGGAAGGAGGGGCGACCTTAAAAAACGGGTCTTCCCATGAGATGAAAGTAAATGAAACAAATATAATGCCAAAAGATTTAACTGGGACCTCTATGTATCCAAATTCATCGATCCAAATGGATAAGGAGAGCAATCATATAAATGTCAAAAATGAAGATATGGGGGGCTTTATTGAGTATGCAGAAATGAGCGAGATGTATACAACAATTTTGAGTGTTCATGACCCCGAAAGTCCATTTGGACAAGTTGATCTTCCTGTTGATACTACTCCGGGTTTGTGTATTATTCTAGGATCCGAAGGTTCGATCAATATTTACAATAACTCTGAGGGTGCGGGCATTCCTTTTGTGAGCGTTACACCAACAAGTATCCAAACTTTAGATGGCACCTATGGATTAGGATCTGATCTTACTTTAGACCTTTCGGCTGGGATATTCACCGCTGATCTCAATTATTATGCGGGAACGGGTGGACTCTTACTTAATGTAAATATGTCGGTTGATTCCTTCTTTGATATCTTTGTTGATTTAAATACGGTTTCAATTGAATACAATACACCCACTTTTGGAGGTCTTTCAGTAACTATCGATGGCTATGGATTCTACGATAGTCAAACAGTCTTTATTTCCTTATGGGGCTGGACCTTGACCATCTATGGATTCTGGTTTGATTTAATTTTCGTGTGGGTGTATATTCCGTGGGATATCAAAATAGAATATTATATGTATGAGATTGTGATTTGTTGGTATTGGTTTGTAATTCATTGGGTTTGGATTGATGTTTATATCCATATGTTTATCGAAATTGCATGGTTTTATTGGATTTTCAAGTTCCAATGGTGGATCAATATTAACTTGCTTGTTATCATGCCCATTATATTCTGGATATTCCATGTGACGAACATAACCCCAATACAAGTAATCTTGATTCAAACCAGTGTAGTCTATCCCAGATACGGAATTAATCTTAACATACGGGAGGTAGAATGGGACAATGGATCCTTGAATGTAACTTTCTATGTATTTGATGAATATGGACAGCCAGTAGATAACGCTATGGTTAAGATGCTTTATGATGACATAGAAAGATCAGGTACAACAGATGTCGGTGGATTGGTAGAATTAAAATGGATCAATACAAGTATTGAAAGCGGGATGATGAAGGGAAATGCAACTAAAGCATGGTTACAAGAAGATTATTGGGTAGATCTTACTCTTAAAAAATGTACTCCATGTGAGATATGCAATGATAATGGAGATGAGTCCAACGGGGATAGTGATGGTGACGCAGGTAATGGGGGAATTCCAGGATTTCCCATTGGAATAACTTTTGTGGTCTTTTGCTTCGCAATATTTGGGTTAATCATGACCAAGAGGAAAAGAGCATTTAAAAAACCCGAAGAGTTGTTTGTTTAATATTTAGAATGCTTACTTGCTTTTAGGAGTTTTTCCTTTTTTTTTCCTAAATATTTCTTATCGTCCGCTTTTAAAGAAAAAATATTTGCTGGTGGAAAACAAACTCAAGTTAGAGAAGAATTTATTTTATTATTTCTTAATTTTTTAAATATACTAAAAAGTGAGTAAAAATGAAAATACGAAAGTTTAGTTCTTTTTCTTTGATCTGAGCTCTACAATCTTTTTTTTAAGTAAATCAACGGTCCCATCTCGCTCTTCCTTGATTAACTTTCCCGATCCACATTCAGGACATTCAAACCCATAGTCCATGGCGTTCATGAGCGTATATCTGGTATCTTGACATTCCTCACATTGGAAAAAGATTTGGTCCTCATATTTCATCCTGGTTTCAAGATTATCGATAACTTTTCGTTTTCTTTGCTTTAAAAACTCATCTAAGTTATCAAAATTATGATTCCAATAATAAGAATACCACCCCGATTTTTTATCTCGAACCCTGTGGAATTCCATGAGATGATTTTCATCCAAGATATATAAAATTTTTCGGCAAATCTTTAGCTCTAATTCTGCTTTTTCGGCAATCTGTTCGTCTGTTATCGTCTCACTATCATCATTGATTAATACCTTAGCGATTTTTATTGCTTCTACATTGCCGAGATCTTTCAACACTTTCTTGAGTGTCTCTGATAATTTTTTCTTTGCGATAGGAATCTCCTCAAAATTAGCTTATACATTTATAAAGAAAGAATAAAATATTAATTTTTGGCTTTCTCCATGATTTGTTAAATCCGGGAATCCCTAAAGATTTCTGAATAAATTTTATCTTTCTTAATGCTCTCAATTATTGTTTATAGCCAAATTTTGTGTAAATTGAGTCTTTATTTCGTTCGGATGGTCGAACAAGAGATAATCTCCATATTATTCTCTCTTTTATAGCTATTAGAAAGTTGTATATTGAGCCATTATAATGAGTTAATATTATGGAGATATTATGTAGTAACAAATCTTTTACAACATAATATGTTGTTCGGGAAATTGGACATTGTATTATCACGTTCGAAAATTCTTTTGGGGTAAGATCTGCATATTCTTACCATTAATTATGAAAAGATCCATAAGCTATAAAGATTGCACACTTCAATTTAATTTATATTTGTCTAAAAATCGAGTATCAAGCCAATCTTTGAAGATAAAATTCAATTTACATCGAAAAATGATTTTATTATAGATCAGCACACCTGTATCGTCCCCTAAATTTAAGATAAGTAAGTAATTATGTTGAGGACTGAATTTTTTAAAATCAAGTCTTTTCCCTTTAATTAGCTCATTAGCCTTTTTTTTAATATTATGAAATAAAATAGGGGATTGTTTAACGGCATAGACGCCGACCTTATCTAAATCTTTATCAAGGAGGGTAATACAATCCCCCCCTCCCAAAATACTCCGATATTTAATTGATTGTAAATTTTCATTTACAATCATCGCTCCTTTTTTATCGGTGGGTATCCCACTCTCACCGATCAAATTATTTGGGCTAACGCCAACTGCATAAAGAAGAATATTATATTGATAGGATTTGGATAAAGGCTCCCTCTGGCTTTCCCCATTATTTTGGCTTAAAGTTGTAATATTTTTGGTTTTAATTGTGTAATCGGTGGTTTCAAGTACTCTCATATTACGAACAATTTGGATTCCTCTTTCTTCAAAGTTATGGGCAACAATTTTGGATGCTCGTTCTGAGAATTGAGTGAGAATTCGGGATTGATCGGTAATCATTTTAATTTCACTTTTCACCCCAAGATCCTTACATAATTTTTCGGCATTTCCGGTTATTTCAACCCCGGCGGCACCTGCACCAATGATTAAAACCTTGCATAATTTTTCAGAGTGTGGGTTTTCCTCTGCATAGGA
>CAZEPC010000488.1:0-3590 GCA_964513765.1 uncultured archaeon | reverse complement strand
ACAAGGTGGGTGAACTTGATGATTATCAGGAAGTAATAGAGTGGAACACCAATCCCTCAGATTTAGATACAGATGGAGATGGTCTCAGTGATTTAGAGGAACTGGGAATTTGGGAGAATAGATCTCAGTTTTTGAGTATTTATTTAAATTCAATTCAAAATCAGGGATCGGATATTGTTTTCGCCCATACAGATGAATACATCGAACAATATTACCCCTCATTATTACCCTATTTGTTTGAAGGAAGCACAGAAACGGGTCTTTGTTTGGATCCCACAAAAGCGGATTCAGATGGGGATGGTTTATCCGATTATCAAGAATTAAAAGAACCTTTTGAATATCAAGGAAAGGATTTTTATTCGCATCCAGGACTCTCCGATACAGACCAGGACGGATTAAATGATTTAGAAGAAAGGGAATATTCATATTCCTATTATACCTATGAACAAAATAATGAAGGAGAATTTGAACGGGTATTCAAATCTACAACCCAACCATTGAATCCAGACAACAAAGATACAGATTCCGATGAGATCAATGACGGTGTAGAACAAATATATCAAACAAGCCCCTTGAATAATGATACAGACGGTGACGGACTACTTGATGGAGTAGAAGTATATGGTTTTGAACTTCCGAATGAAGAAGTAGTCATCATGAATGCAACGAATAGAGACTCAGATGGAGATGGACTTTTAGACGGATCAGAATGTAATGGATATTACTTAGAAATTGATGGAACAAAAGTAAATTATTGGTTCTTTGGAATGGATGAGGAAATTCAATTATTTTCTTATCCCAATATGACCGATTCTGATGGAGATGGATTAAGTGATTACGAGGAAATAAGAGGGAGGGAAATAGATGGAAAGAGATTTGGGCCAACGGATCCCACAAACCCAGACACAGATGATGATGGAAAAGACGACTCCGAAGATCCCCACCCAGTACTAAAAGAAAGTGTTTATCAAACCTTTATCGGACTCTCAATCGCTGCCGGAGTCGGAGCAGTAGTTATGGCCGGGGTAAATAAATATTCTGCAGAAAAGATAGTGGGAAGGAGGATGAAATATGAGTCCACCTTGGATAAAGCAGCCGACCGTATGGAGCGGGAGAGGGATGAAAGGGGACATTTCCAAGTAACCGCAAGTACCATCCCCACCGAGGACCCAGAATCATTCAAAGTAAAATTAACAATGGAGATTATTGATAAAAGTTTCTTTGGCCTTGCTTGTAGGATAAATTATAGTGCAGGTGCTCAAGAATTCAAAAAAGTAAAAGCAAAAGAAGTAAAAGATGATCTTTATGAATTTGCTTTAGAAGATATTCCCGTAGATACCAGAGTACTTTATTCGGTAGAGTTTCTTGACAGGGGCGGAGAATGGGTAAAAGACGATAATGACGGTAAGTTCTATACCTTTGCGACAAATGCTGATGGAACAATAGATACACATCATACTGACGAATGGCAAATTGATCGAAGCTTCAAATGTGAAGTATGCGGATATACATGCCTTCCCGAATGGGATGAATGCCCGAACTGCGGTTCGCCTCTTCATGAGAGTTTAGAAGGGGAGGTTCTGTTGGACGAGAAAGAGAAGAAGAAAGCCATTCAAAAACGTGAAAAGGACAAAGAAGCAATTGCTTGGGCGGAAGCACAAAAAACGGATGAGGTCTGGAGGGGATTACCCGACTGTCCCGAATGCGGAATGTCTGTCCAGCCAGAATGGGCAGAATGTCCAGTGTGTGGTGCCGATCTTACCCAATTTAATTTGGAAAAGAGTGCAGTCTATCGCAGTGTTGAAATCGATATGGATTATATTGAGGGAAAGGAAGAAGAGAAAATTGAAACTGAATATGAAGATGACACCCCCGATGTGAAGTCCGAAAAAGAGCTTCTTGATGAAAAAGAGGAAGAAGAAAGAAAAAAGAAAGAAGAAGCTTGGAAGGTAGACACCGACGAGAATGTTGATATTCTGTAATTACAATTCCTTTTTTTACCCCCTTTATTTTCAATTTCATTTTTTTTTAATTAACCTATCAACAACCTTTTTTGCGTTATTTTATTTATATTCTTATCTTAACAATGAAAATACCACTCATTTCTGGCCACAGAGGAACAAGAGTCCATCAAATAGAAAATACGAGGGCGGCTTTTGAATTTTGCCTTGAACATAATTTTGATTACATTGAATTTGACGTGAAAAAAACCAGAGATAATAAACTTATTATATTCCATGACCGATATGTAAATAGGCTCTTAAGCGGAAAAGGAAAAACAGAGAATCTCACCCTTAGCAAATTACGGAAAATGGCATATAAGGATGGGCAGAAAGTTCAAACCCTTTCGGAATTCTTTGAACAAGTGGGTAAACAGGTCATACCCATGCTGGAGATAAAATCCCGTAATATCGGAAAACAAGTGATTGATCTGGTTCATAAATACGGATATGAGGGAAGGGAGATTCTCATTCAATCTTTTCAAGGAAAAGATATTGAAGAATGTTATAAAATTGATCCGCAGTTCGATTACGGATTATGCATGGCCTATCTGGGAAAATTTCCTTTCTTTAAGAAGAGAATTGCAAATTTTATGTATAAAAGAAACATCCAACCATACCCTTTTGTGAAATGGCTGAATTTAGATGGCCCCTTCATCTACGATGAATTCATGGGCCTCTTGCATAAAAAGGACCACAAGATCATACTGGGAGCACGTAATACCGAGAAATATCTCCCCAATATCGAGAAGTGGCATATTGATGTGATTAACTGTGATGATGGACTTAAAATCAGAAAATTGCTTAAGAAAATGAGTTAGAAAAAAAGTGATATTGAAATTATGAATAATCAAAAATCAAAAATCAAGATCGACATCCGAACCGCATTTCGGGCATCTTTCCGCATCTTCAGATAAAGAGGCACCGCAGATATAGCATTTAGTTCTTTTTGTATCTCCTACCATACCTAACCGCTCTCTAACATGATATGACATTGTTCCATCTTGCATTGTGTAACTTTCGCTGGTATCGTATTTTTTACCTTGAGCCTCCTCATACTCCTCTCTAATAGAAGACATCATGTGAGTATCTATCAAACCAGCCCGACCCAGAGCAAATGCGGATTCGACGGGAATTTTAATTTTTTTCTCTGTGTTTCCACAGTTAGGACAATGACCTCTTAAATAGATCTTATTCTTGTTGAATTTTTTCACTTTTGTATCTTTCTCTTAAATCTCTTAGTATTACTAAATCACCAATTAATCTATTGTCTTCATGTACTGGACTTGCATTTACTTCAGCAGGTATTATTTCTTGCTCTTTGGTGATTACATTTATTTCATATGGGCCTACGTTTTTCCCCATCATTCTTTTTTTGAAATTTTTAATCACTTTTTCATTTGATCCTTCGTCTAAAAGTCCTACTTCGCTAAAACTTTTATTTAAAAGATCTTCTTTTTTATATCCAAGAATATCTGTTACTTGTTTATTTATGTCTATGAATCGTCCTTTTTTATCTAATATTATTATAGGGTCTATTGCTGCTTCAAAGAGTTTTTTATACTTTTTTTCAGATTCTTTTATCTTTGT
>CAZEPC010000487.1:0-3595 GCA_964513765.1 uncultured archaeon | reverse complement strand
ATTCACCGATGGAATTGATGGGCATTTGAATGTCTAATTCTTCGATAATCTTTTCGATGTTTGAATCCGAAGGACCCACCCCAGTGGTATGTATTCCCGATAATATGAATGAGTCCCATCAATATCTTATTGCGATGAAATCAATCAGCCTTCTTATGGGAGAACAAGTGTATCAAGAAGGGAAGAACTTTGATTTGTCTTATTTTGGTATTTTACCATTCCCTGATATTGGACTTGTGTCCTTAACCTACTTTTTTCTAATCCAAGATGAATCTGCAAGAGGGAAGGCCAAGGCAAGTACTATCTCTATTTTAGTGGATGAAAAGCAAGCTCAATTCTTATATGGGAATATGAAACAATTATCTATTATGATCTCCGATGTTTCAACCGCCATAGATAAAAAAACAAATGAAAAAGCGCTGGAGGAGAAAATGTGGGTTCTTTTTGATAAAATTAATAATTTCACCAGAGAGTTGAAACCTTCTCACACATCATCTGAGCGTACCATCAAAATTCTTTTCACGGGTTTGGATGCCAGCGGCAAAACCAGTTTTCTACGTGCGATTAAAAAGAAATACAGCGCACTTATCGGAATCCATCCCACAAAGGGCTTTAAACGTAGCCAACAGAGTATTTTGGGAAGAAATTTATTGGAGTGGGATATTGGTGGTCAAGAAAAATACCGTAATAAATTCATAAAAGATGCAAGTATTTACCTATTTGATACTAATCTTCTCTTCTTTTTGGTCGATATTAGGAATAAAAAGCGCTTTAAGGAGGCCGGCGAGTTTTTTAAAAATATTCTTGACCGATTAAGAGGATTAGAACAATACCCTCCCATTATTTTATGTATCCATAAAATGGATCCTGAAATTGAGGATGAAGAAAAGTACCGTAAAAGGGCAGAAAAAATCAGAGAGGTATTCGGAAAGCTGGCAGACGGTTTCCCGATTAGATTTTTTGAAACCTCGATTTTCAACAATTACAGTTTAATTAAATCATTCTCCGCGGGGATCACTTCCATGAGTCCAAATCGGGAGATGTTTCAAGCCCAATTGAAATGGTTTGCACAAAAAGTTAATGCACGCAGTTTATTATTGATTAATCTTCAGTCCATTATTCTGGGAAGTTTTTCGGTCAATAAAGAATCGGGGGTGGTATCGGAAATGGCGGCGCCCCATTTTCAAAACTTGTATAAAACTTTTGAAGAATTCAATCTTTTAAGGAAAAATAAGGCGGTTTGGCTTATGCAAGATCATTTCGTATATTTTTATAAGCTCACGGTTGATGAAAACCCCTTATATCTATTATGTCTAACCAACGGCAATAAGAATGAGGCCAAAATTGAAGAGTTGCTACCGGATCTGGAGAAAAAGATCACCCCTCTTCTTCAAACATATCTATAATTTATAAAAAGTGCGGGTGGCGTGCTGTAAAAAAAAATATAATTTTTATCAATTTTGTCTTATGTTGTGTAGGTTTCGTTCTTTTTTTACCTATTACTCCTTTCCTATTATCCACTTTTTCAATTTGGATTTACATCACATTCCATTCTTCTTTTTGCTTTTTCTTCTTAACCAAAGCTGCCATGACCACGATTACAAGGATCACTCCTCCTCCTGCCAAAAATAGTAATGTTAAGCCCGACCCTGAATTGGAATCTCTTTCCATTCCCACTACCTCAAATTCAAAAGTATAATCGTAATCGGGGGCACTATTTCCCTCGAAGATTAAATATGAAAGCGCAAACTCGGCCAAACCGTCCTCTTCCCTGTTTGGAACCTCGATTTCCGGTTTTATTCCCTCTTCCCACCAGTCTCCAATGGTGGAGATAAGATGTAAATAATCTTTTTTATGCAGATAATCTTCCGCGTATGATTCTGCTGTTGATTCCCCTCTTGCTTTGGTTCCCTCATAAAGGGCTTGCCCCCACGTTGGATCTGCCGTAACCCATCCTATTGAAGGAATAAAGTATTGAACCCATGCATGAGCCGGCATATTCGAGTTATTATATGTCCAATCTGTCCCCACTCTAATATCGGTCAATAAATTAGGTGCAGAAGCATCCCCCTCCACGAGACCGATTCCTAATGCTTTTCTTGCAGGAATCCCTGCTGACCGTAATAATGCAATCATTAGGGATGAAAATTCCGAACAATCCCCTTCCAAATTTTCTAAGGCCCATTTTGCCCCTTTTGAGAAAGATCCAGACATCTGGGTATAACTCATATTCTTAACCACGAAAAAGTAGATATTTTCTATCATTTCCGCAATTGAATCAACCCCCTCAGTCAATTCGGAGGCTTTAGATTGGATCCCCGGATCATTTACTTCTAAATACGGGTATGCCTTGGTGTAATTTTGATAAAATTGAGTACCCGTGTTGTACTGGCCAAGAGTGATATTGTCGGGAATTTCCCATTCCATCCCCTTAAGTTCAATCTTATATGAAAACTCGATCTGCATTTTCTCATTTAAGCCCAATGATTTCTGAAAATAATCATAGGAATTGTTATGGCGATCGTTGGGATCGTATTGATAATTGGCATTATTTTTATTTCTTAATTCTAATAAAGTGGAGTTTTGCCCAGTGCTCCAATTGTTGAATCTCCCCGTCCACATTCTGATGTTTGTTTGGCTCAGGGAAAAAGATTGTAAATTTACCGAATATGTCATTTCCAGCTCAATAGATGTCGAACTATTATACGTTCTAGCTCCGCTCGCTTTTCCTACGGTAAATAAGCCAGTACCGGTTGTGGCGGTGAGGATGATGTTGAGGAAGATCATAACGGCGAGCAATAATTTTTTAATCGGAATGTCATGGAATCGGTTAGTTTGTTTCGGCATGATGTTCGAATAATAAAATGAATCCCTTCCATAAATAAAATTCCATAAAAAATTATTCATCTACCTATTAAAAAGAAAATGGAGAAAACCGGTTTAAATTGGGAATCTGACCCAAATTTATATATCAAAAATTCCATTTCCTATCATAGGAATGATTTATTCGATATATATTATTGATATTACTCAATCGGGGATCCCATTAGTTGAATATTCGTTTAAGGATTTGGGATGTTCAGATGAAGATGGACCCAGAAGCAAGGTTTTTGATGAGTTTTTCAATAATATCGGAAAGACCATCAAAAAAATCAGAGAAGAAGATCCCGAACACACCATCCATTCCGAGTTTACAAGAATTCTTTTAGTGGCTGATCTCAATGTGATCATCCATTATTGCGGAATTGGGGAGTTCGTGGTCTGCAGTATCAATGATTTGGATGATAATAAGGAAAAGATCTTGGAGGCAATTGAGGCTCTCGCACGTCGTTTTTATCAAAAACATCGAACCGATCTTCAAGAATTCCGATATTCTAATAAGACCCACATGTTTAAATCATTCCAAATAGATATCATGAACCTTACATTGAACGGAAATATCGGGGAAGAATATCCGATGCTCATTATAAACCAAAAAACCCTGGAGCGCCTCAAGAAAATGTCCATCATTTCCCATGAGGAGTATTTAATTGCAAAACATTGCGATGGAAACCATACTTTTTTCAATAATATCCAAGTTGGTGAGCTTAGTGAG
>CAZEPC010000486.1:0-3605 GCA_964513765.1 uncultured archaeon | reverse complement strand
TTTTTTAAGGCCCTCAAATGGCGGCTCACGGTGGATTTGCTTTTTTGAAGTGTGTTTGAGATTTGAGTTACGTTCATTTCTTTTTTTAGTAAAAGAAGGAAAAATATTTCGAAGTCCAATTGATCTTGAAGGATTTTTTCAATTTTTTTGTACAATTTCTTCACATCTCAATAATTATGTAATTATTAATGTATCATAGTACTAAAAAGTTTAAAAATGAAAAGTGTTATTATTTTATTATATGGGATGTCCCATTTTCTACTCATTCTGGGACTAAGAGTGAAAACTTATAAAAAGTTTAATTGGTTATTAACATCCCAAAAAGAATACTCGGTATCATATTAAACAAAGATACTTAACAAAACAATCTAAAGGTCAAAATACCATGTTTAACTGGCTAATATTTTTCTTTTCGCTAATCGCGGCATTTATTGAATACGGATTTGGTGCCCGATATTATGTTGTTCCGCTAATTTTGGTCATCGTGACCCGAACAATATATATAATTGCATTCATTCTACGTTACGCAAAAATTGATGATTTGAAGCAGCTGGGAGATGATACAAGGGCAAAAAATGAATCCTCTCAAGATCATAAGAACAAAGAAACCACCCGAACTTCAGCCACAAAGAAAGAATTGGAATTGAAGAGGAATGATTTTATATACTTCGCTCTTTCGAACTGGCTTACAATTTTCTTCTCCGTCTTTGTTCCCTATGTATCGGCCTTTTTCTCAACCTATTCTCTCTTAATGGCGGGAGGTTATTTTATTGCGATTTCGGATTTTCTTAAAGGAAAAGCCAAAACCGCAGTAGAGATTTTAGGGGATTCATTTTATTTTCTGGGCCCAATTGCGGTAGGAACAGTCCTATCCATTACTGATGACATCTCTAATTTGATCTCTGTCTCTCTCGCCTTATCAATCTATATTACCTATGGACATAAAGTGGTGAAGCGGACTAAATCCACTTTCATACACAGATATCGCCATAAAAAACTAAGAACACTTAAAAGAGGTGTTAAGATCGGCTTATTGGTCTTAGTAATCACCATGCCAATCTTTTTAGTGGCAGGAACCGTCCAGACTGGAACCAGAAGAAAGCAAACATTTATGGTAGAAATGAGGGACGGAACGGAGCTAGCTACAAGCATCTACTTTGTGCCCGGTTATATGGACAATTCCCTCCCAGTTGTTCTCACCAGAACCCCTTACGGAAAGGACCTACTGGAGGAAAACGCACTGGGAGTTTATACTAAGGTGTATGGCAGCCAAAAATATCATGTCGCAATACAAGACATACGAGGATGCTATGATAGTGAAGGAAAAGATCAGAATAACCTGATCATGACAAAATCATATACGGACGGCGTAGATACCATCCAATGGCTAAAAAATCAATCTTGGTGCAACGGAAAGGTGGTGAGCACCGGAATAAGTGCAGGCGCCATAAACCAATATTATTTTGGCGGAATGGACCCCGATGGACTGGAGGCACAATCAATTTGGTTTGGAACTCCCGATATGATTCAAGATGCAATATTGGAGGGAGCGTTTCATAAAAGGTTGGTAGAGAATTGGATAAAAACGGTTGCGCCCCAAAATTGGCGGGAACAACTGGACTACATTTACTATTATCTGAATAATCCCGACACTTTTGATTCGGAATTGGCACCCCGGACCGTTTCTTTAAGCCATGCACCGAGTATATATGAAAATGTATCATTCCCGGCACTTCATGTGGGAGGATGGTACGATCACTTTTTGAGGGGCACGATTCGAGGGTTCATGGGATATGATGATTTAGGTAAAGAAGCTGCACAAGGAAAGCAAAAAATGATTATCGGGCCTTGGATCCACGGGATGGTCTTTAAACAACAACAAGGAGAACTCACCTATCCATTCAACTCAATCGGAATTGTGAAGATTCTTGAATGGGAAACGGAAATTTATGACTTCGTGCTTAACGGGAAAGGAAATGAAGAAGAGATATTCGGGGACAATAGAGTAATGTATTATCTGATGGGTGATGTTGAAGACCCCTTGGTTGATGCAAATAAATGGAAATATGCCCCCGATTGGCCATTGGACTTTTCCTGGAATAAATGGTATTTCGGGCAAGATCAGAACGGAAATATGAAAGTGATGGACGATTCAAATGATTTGGAGAACAAAAATATGTCTTACTTATATGATCCCCGCGATCCCCTTCCGAATCGGGGCGGAAACAATGATCCGAGCAGAGGAAGTCTTGCGGGTCCAATGGACCAGCTTCCAGTAGAAAAGGGGAGGTCTGATGTATTGTTTTTCGAATCGGAGGTGCTAGACAAACCTTATACGATCGAAGGAAATTTAAAGGCCAAGCTGTTCGTGAAATCTAATTGTACGGATACCGATTTCATGATTAAATTAACCGATGTATATCCCGATGGGAGGAGAATGCTCATCAATGATGCTGGCCTTACCACTCGCTACCACGTAAATAAAACAAGTATTAACTATATCACTCCGGGCGAGGAATACGAAATGGAAATTGATATGGCTGCAATCGCCTATCAATTTAATAAGGGGCATAAAATCGGGATCTCCATAACTTCCAGCAATTACGACAGGTTCCAATTAAATGCAAACACCGGCGAGGAATTTCCAAATAGTTATGTGGGGAGTAAAATTGCAAATAATACCATCATTACCGGCCCCAATAAATCACGCATTTATTTGCCTGAGCTTAATAATTGATCAACTGGTGCTTGCTTTTGTTTACCTAAAATATTTTTTTGTTTTTTCTCTTTCATCTTTTATATCTAATTTTGCTACTCCATCTGCCCTTGCATTTCTGCTTCTATGTCTGATCCTCTAAGCTTTTTGATGAAAGAAACTTGAGCAATATAATGATCTAAAATAAGAAATATGAGGGGAGTTAAGCCAACCAGTAAAATAAGGATTAAGCCATAGCTTATGCCCATGCCTACCGACAAAAGTAAATAAAGGAAAATAAAATTAATATAGTCTCCTCTTTGAAGATTATGATTGATGGGAAAGATTTCGTGGGTAATTTTCTGAATCCTATCTTCCCTAATCTGAGAGAGAGGTTTTGATTCATTCGGATACCAAAACCATGGGAAAAACGATTTTGCGAATAATTCATCCTTGAAAAGCCAAAAATAAACCAGAATTAACCCAATTACAATAGTAAAGAGTACTTCGACCCAGACCCTTATAGTATAGCTGTAAGCCGAAAAGATAGTATTCAAATGGACCGGAAAGTCGGAAAGGGGCCAGAAATACATATGATGATCCAGTTCCGCGGCCCTTGCCATCGGATCATCAGGAAAATAAGGGACAATATCCAAAAGAAGATGAGATAATACCCCGACTGATGTTAAAAAAAAGAGGCGAGGGGGGGAAATCTTATGAGATTCTTTATTCTTTGAACTAAAAAGTACCAAGAGCAGTGATATCACGGCAGCAAAGGATAAAGCACCCAGAATGGTGTGGGAATATACACCGTGTTCCATTGGAACAAATTCATCAATCAAAAAATCCAAGTCGGGGCTAAAAGCCGCAAAAGCAACAATAAAGCATTCAAAACGATAATACTCATATC
>CAZEPC010000485.1:0-3615 GCA_964513765.1 uncultured archaeon | reverse complement strand
GAGCCTTATTCAGAGCTCAAAATTTGTATTGAAGATTTGGAATATCAACCAAATGAGGTGGAAGGCAACTACTTTGAACTAGCTACCATGACACAGAGGGCTTTTCAAAATTGTATTACCGAAGGAAATGAGATCTTGATAGAGCCTATTTACTTGCTCATTATCACAACACCCGAAGATTATATTGGAACCGTCTCATCTTTAATTAACAAATATCGGGGTCGAATCTTGAAAATTAAGAAAAACGAATATAACGCCGAGATAAATGCCAAAATGTCCGTTAGAAAATCATTACTCTTTTCTAAAGAAATAAGGAACCGAACTTCAGGAAAGGTGTTTTGGAATTCTATTTTTGATAGTTTCGAGAAGGTGCCCAGCGGAGAACGAGAACAAATAGTGCAAGAAATCAACTTTCGAAAGGGATATTTCTGAAGAAAAATAGATAATATAATCGGAAGAAATAGAAGAAAGAAAATAGAAATAAAGAGAGATACGCCTCTGGTGAACAGAGGCGATTTTTTATTTATTTTGTCTTATTTGTTTGTTTTGTTTTCGGTGTTTAGGTGTTGATTAGGGGGGCCTTTAAATATAGTAAAATTCAGAAGAAAAATTGGGTGTATAATTCTTAATTTTTTTTCTCCTATGTTATATAGAATTGATATACCTTAAAAGAGGTTTTATTGCAAGATTTACAAGACTTGATTGGAAGAATTACAATAATGATCTTGTCATTACTCCGACAATTTTAACAAAAGAATAGAAATTAGAAAAAATGGCAAATAGAAGTGAATGAATTAATCAAGCTCAAACGTATGCACAGTTTTATGATAATAATTCTGACCAGGCCTTAATATAACCGATTGCCTAAACTCAGGAATGTTGATTGCATTTGGAACCCTCTGAGTTTCCAAACATAATGCACAATGTTTTTTTCTTTCTTTTCCAAAAGAGGATACACCTTCCATATAATTTCCCGAATATAATTGGATACAGGGTTCCGTGGTTTTGACATTCATTTTTCTGCCAGATTCGGGGGAATAGAGTTTTGCTGCAAAGATAAGATCCTTTGGGTTTTGCGCATCATAATTTGAGAGGAAGAAATTATTATCAATATCGCCGAATTCGTTAAAAGCCTTCTCAATCTTTATTGGTTTCCTAAAATCAAGCCCAGTATTTTCAACGGATTTAATCTCTCCGGTTACTAAGTTATTTTTATCTCCCGGCATATACTTGTTGCTGGCCACTTTAAGAATATGATCATCAATAGTTGAATCAAGATCCTTTAAATTCCAATACGCATGATTGGTCATATTGATTATGGTGGTTTCATCGGTAGTTGCTGTTATCTCCCACCCCAATTCCATCGGATCCTTTGAAATGAAATAGATAATATGAACATCGAGGGAACCAGGGAACCCTTCCTCCCCATCTTCGCAAACATACTTCAGCTCTAACTTTGCATTTTCCCCATCACACTTTTTGTTTAATACTTCCCACATTTTATAAGTAAAACCCTCTTCTCCACCGTGAAGACAGTGTTTTCCAGCATTGTTTTTGGCAAGTGTATAGGTTTCTCCTTCAAGGGTGAATTTCCCATCTTCAATCCGGTTCGCAACCCTTCCGACCATGGCACCCAAGTATGCGCCGTGTTTTTTGAAATCTGCTGGATTGTCTTGACCAAATACAACATCATCAGAATTCCTTTTCTTATCAGGAACTTTAACCCGCACAAGAGTCGCCCCATAATCGGTTATATGCACAAGGAATCCCGAATCTTCATCTTTAATGGTATAAAGTTTGGTTTGATTTCCATCTACTTTACCCCAATCTTCGCTTTCTAATTTTAGTACCATTTTTCTCAAGATAGAATATCTTTCATAGGAAAAATATTTTCTTTTTTCCTCTATTACTTAGAATAAAAATTATACATTAGATGTTGATTAATATGAATAAAAAAATAGATCATAAAATAAGGTATGGCCTCGTTGGCTATGGATTGAATGCCATAGGACATAGATGGGAATTGACTCTCCATCCAAGATTACGGAAGCACACAGAACTTATTGCTGGATTTGATCCCGGGGATAAGGGAAAAGAAAGACTGAAAAAACTTGAAAAAAAAGGAAAAATAAAAGCCGCAAACAGCTATGAAGACCTTTTGGACACACCGAATTTGGATGCGGTCATTATCTGCAGCCCCCCACAATTTCATGCCCAACAAGCAGTTTCGGCTTTGGAATCCGGGATCCATGTATATTCTGAAGTTCCAATGGCCATTGAGGAAAAAGACATCGAACGGATCATCCAGGCGGAAGAACAATCCGATGCCAGCTATATGTTAGGGGAGAATTATTGTTATTTATCCGAGGTATTATATGCAGGAGCTCTGGCATCCTCGGGAAAGATCGGACCAACCGTTTATGCGGAAAGTGAATACCTACATGATGTTACCTATCGATGGCGGGAGGGAAATTCGGGAGGACCTGAAAAACCCAGAGTCGATGCATTTTATCAACTATTTGATCCTTTGATGTATGCACATTCCATTGGACCTGCTCAAGTTGCCTTGGGGGGAATAGAAAAACCTATGAAATTCGAGGAGGTTGTGAGTTATGCCAATGACATTGGAGGATATAAGGGAGAACCAATATGCAAACCTTCAAAAGCTTTCCATGTGGCTCTTTTTAAAACACCAACGGGCGCCAATGCGAAATGTGCCAATGCATACATCTTTGCGCGCGAGCCAATGAGACTTAGCATCCAAGTTACTGGGAGAACGGGCACCTATGAATGCTATGAAATGGGTAAAGCGGGAAGAATCTTCTTAGCCGATGATCATATAATTACGAAATTAAGGCATCGAAAAGGAAAATCTAAAAGAGTGGGGAAATTTAGACTTTCCAAGGAGGTAGATTTGAGATTGGGAAGCCATCATGGATCGGGTACCAGAATATTTGAAGAATGGATAGCGTCCTTGAAGGAGGGAAAGAAAAGCAACCTTAATGCACGGGCAGTAGCAAATATGTGTGAAGCAGGGATCGCCGCATCCAAAAGTGCTCGGAACGGCGGCAAAAAGGAAAAGATCAAACTTTACGAGAATTAAAGCAATGTCCCAAAGGTACGCCAAAAAATTAGAGCACAAAACACTTTTTTCTTTCAATTCAAAAAAAACTCAATAAAAAACCTCAAGGTAGAACAACATGTTTTCAGTCATTCGAGCAAATTTAGAACTAATGGACGAAGTAAGGACTATTATTAACAGTAATTTTGATCTGTACGAGCCAATTGTTGAAGAAAAAGACCTTAGCCAGCATGATGTAACTCGAAAATGGGCAGAACGCAACTTCAAGATCCGCGAATTTTATTTGGGAAGAGAGGCAGGAAAGTTTGTTGCAATGTCCTCATATCAGAGTTTAGGGGATGATTTAGCCTATGTTGGCTATTTTTATGTGAAGAAAAAGCACCAGCGAAACGGATATGGGCGGGCGATGATGGAATTTCTCAAATTACGGGCAAAACAAGATGGGGTAACTAAACTCACGCTTTTTGTTCAACCCAAAGCAAATTGGGCACTGAGATTTTATGAAAAGACAGGCTTTTCTATGCTTAGCAAGG
>CAZEPC010000484.1:0-3618 GCA_964513765.1 uncultured archaeon | reverse complement strand
AAATAAAAAAAAACATTTAGAAGAATGATTTACAGGAAAATATGAAAGCATAATAAAATTACCCATTATTCTCAAACTAAATTTTTTTTGCAATTATACTCTCAAACCAAAATTTTTTTGCCATAATTTTCATGTATTATAGATAGCAAACAAAAAAAGTGAAAACATCAATGCTCAGACAAGTCTTTCTGTATCACAAAGGAGAAATAATATTCCGATATGATTTTGCCCAAGGTTATGATTCTGAAACCGTTGAAACCGTATTTTCTAAAACATTAGAACCGTTCATAACTAATCCCTCTCAAGGCCAAGTTTTTAACAAACCTCTTTTCGACCTCCAAGCCCATTTTGTCTTTGATAAAAATGTGCTTTTCCTATTTGTTACAGATATGGCTGATCGCCCTAAAACCATAAAGGATGAATTACAAAGGGCTGCACGCTTGTTTTTTAAGAATTTCAAGGATCCGAGCAAGATTAAAGAAGATTCTATGGAAAAAGAGGAATTTTTGGATTATATTAAAGAAACCCATTATTATCTCCATCCTAAAATAAGTTTGGCGGGACCTCTGGGTGCAGGAAAGACCACAATTAAGAATATTCTGGCGATGAGTGACGAACCCGAAAAGACCAATTCTTTTGCGGAATACTATCAAATTAAGTTAGGGGATCTCTATTTTGACCTATGGGATTTTACCCAAAAAGATAATTTTTCGCCTCTATGGAATAATTGTGTAAGGGGTAGTGATACCATAATTATGGTTTTTAGCGGAGTAAAGCTCTTAGACCCCGTGATGAAACGGTTTTCCAAACTTATTTTTCAAGAAGGAAAGTATAGTACGATTGCTGTTCTGCTTACACATACCGGTGATAAGGATTCCATTGGTGCCAATAAATTCAAGGAAAAGTATCCAAAATTTAAGGATTATGATATATATGAAGTTGAACTAACCGATGATGATATAAAAGAACAATTGCAATCCATTTTCTCTGAGATTATCAAGCTTAAGAAAAAACTACCCGTTAATTTTAGGTCCAACTTAATAAAAGCTAATGAACTTGTTTCAGAAGAAGATTTTCAGCGTGCTCTCCCAATTTTGAAAGATTTACATAAAACGGCAAAGAAATACCAAGAATTTTCGATATCTAATGTTTTGAAAAATAAGATCGAGGAAGTAAAGGTAAAGTTGGAAAAGAAGAAGAAAAGGGAGGAAATTGAGAAGAAAAAGATAAAAGCACCCAAGAAAATTAGTTTTGGATCCGTAAAAGGTGTAAAAAATATTAAAAAAGGTACCCCAAAAAATCTCCCTTCCATTAAAAAGCCCGCGAAAGGAAAGGGACCTGGAAAGCCACCAAAGCCTAAAATTACAAAATCTCATAAAAAAGATAAATTAGAAAAAGAATTAGAAAAAAGAATAAAGGGATCTCAAACTGAATCTGATAAATCTGAACTGATTACCCGCAAGAAACATGCAGGAGAAGGAAAAGGTGCAGAAGAAGGAAAAGGTGCAGAAGAAGGAAAAGGAGAAAATAAAATTGTAGTAAAAGACCTTTCAGGTGATCAATTAGAAACTAAAGAGGATATTATGGAAGATGAGCTTTTAGAAAAATCTGGAAGTTCAAACCCTTTTTTCGGGGGTCTAAAATCAAAAACCTCGGTACTTGAACGGGGGAGCTCTTCAAATAATAAAGCAAAGAAAACTGATAAAAAGTTAGAACAACCTGAAGATGTTGTTAAGCTTGAGAAACATGGTAATAAACGACCAGAACCTGTTGATCAGGAGGCCTTAACTCCCGAACCAATAGAGCCCGAGCCTATAAAGCCTGAACCTTTAGAAACTCAATCTGAGGAAAAATCAAAACAAGAACCGCTAGGAGTGCAAGATGAAGATGCAAGGATAAAAAAAGAAGAGGGATTGGGTGAGGAAGTAAAGTTTAGAGTTCATGGGGAGAATAAGAAAGTCCGTGAGATTGATTTGAAACATCTGGATACGGGAAGTAATAAAACTTCGGCCCGAGACAAGATTATGAAAAAATCCCTCTCTCTTATGAAAGAAGGAATTAAAGAGAATAAACTTACTATGGAACGTTCCCCCTTGGTGAGCCCAGATCAAAAACGACCTGAAATAAAAAAGAAAAAATTAGCCTCTAAACCCAAGAAAAAGTCACCATTGGATTCATTTTCATTAAAACAGAAAGAAACAAAAAGATACAGTAAAGAAGCCGAAAAATTAGGAATGGAAATAAGAAATTTAGGCGAGAGTCTTTCAATGGATTTGTGTGAAAAATTCATCAATGGAATGAAGTTAAGGTTAAAGAAAACCAACCTCACGGATAAGGACATCAAGAAGGCAGCCAAACTTTATGTAAAACAAAGAAGAAGTAAATCTTAATTGCTTGATCCTTTTTTTTGATTATTAAATTAAAGATTTAGATTACCTTAATGTTTTTTAAATATTGTTTTTATATATATTTGTAAACCCAATCATTCTTCGAAACTGGTTCATTTACTTTTGTCCCGATGATGATTGGATTCTCTGGAGATGCTTTAGGTGTTTCTGTGACTGCCTTACCCTTGATGTGAATAGAATGAATTCTTTGGGTGAGATATGTGCCATTGGCACCACCCTCAAAAACAATTGTATCTCCAATCCTTAGGATCCCCTTAACCAAACGAATTTTAGCAACATGTATCTTTCGGTAGTAGGTGGTGACCTTTCCAATCTGAGATTTGGAATGGGTCGCCAAATTCCCACTGGTGTCTCTCGTTATATCCAAATGGGTTGGCCGCGAAAAATAAAAACCCGTAGAAAACCCCCGGTTATACACAGATTTTAGTCTAAACATCCAATCATTTACTTTTTTTTGATTGAATGTTCCGTTATAATATGAATCAATTGCTTCCCGATAACATTCTCCAACCGTTTCTACATAATGAGGGTCTCGCATTCTGCCTTCCACTTTAAATGAGGCAATCCCTGATTCAATTAATTGTGGTACATATTCAATCATGCATAGATCCTTGGAATTGAGAAAGAAACCCTCTTGATAATCCATACTTAGATCATCTTTATTTGTTAAGGTCCAAGAAGTCCTACACGGTTGCAAACACTTTCCTCGATTGGCCGAATATTTTGGATCCTCATTACAGTATGCAGAGAAATAGCATCTCCCCGAAATAGATGTGCATTGGGCACCGTGTATAAAAGCTTCCACTTTGGTACGGGATAAATTGGTCGCTATCTTTTTTATTTGTCCTAAAGAGAGCTCTCTGGCCAAAATTATCCTTTCTGCACCTAAAGATTCGAAATGTTTGGCTGCTCTTATATTAGATATACTCATCTGGGTAGAACAATGGAAATTAATTCCCAATTCCTTGGCGATGTCCAACACTCCCATATCATGAACAATAATTGCATCTATTTCTGCATCTTGTGCTTTTTGTAAAATATTTCTCATATAATCGATTTCATTGTCATACATAATTACGTTCGTGGTTAAGTAGCATTTCATGTTGTTATCATGACAGAGTGCCACTATTTCGGCTAAATTTTTTAGGGGAAAATTGTCTGCATGCATCCTCATGTTCAATGCTTCGCATCCAAAATATACGGCGTCTGC
>CAZEPC010000483.1:0-3627 GCA_964513765.1 uncultured archaeon | reverse complement strand
TTCTTCGCTGGCACCGTCAAACACAGGCGTGACCGCTTGGAAGCCAAGCTTGGCTCCAGCCCACCCCAAGTGGGTTTCCAGAATCTGGCCCACGTTCATCCGGCTCGGCACACCGAGCGGATTGAGCATGATTTGAATCGGCGTGCCATCATCCAAAAACGGCATATCTTCGACAGGAAGGATTTTGGCAATCACACCTTTGTTTCCGTGGCGTCCGGCCATCTTGTCGCCGACGGAAATCACCCGCTTAGTGGCCACGTAAATTTTGACCATTTGCAACACGCCGGTGCGAAGTTCGTCACCCCGCTTCAAACTGTTCAGGTCCCGGTCCCGCGCGTCCATCGCGTCGCTGATCGCCTCTTTGTGGTTCTTGTGTATCTTCTATCTTAAAATGCCCTTAAGTTCCAATTCCTTGCAATCTCATAAAAAAATGAATGTGTTGACTCTAGAAGTAATCTATTATGTTAGTTTGGGGGAAATTACACTTGATATTATTTTCACAATTGAAAATTTTTTTACCTTCATGCATTTACCTATCTAAGGACTCAATTAGGTTATCAACACCGAATAATCATCATACCCTCAAGATGGCTTGAATAACAAAACTCATTTATAAAATTACTGTTTAATGGATATTAGCCTTTATAATCGCTCTGGGGGCTTCATTGAATGAAAATTTAAAAGATATCATCAATGAGAAATAAAGCGAAATGAAATGAGAAAATCAATAAGAAATAAAGCGAAATAAAATGAGACATGAAATGAGAAAAGAAATCAGTAAGAAAAAGAGGAAAAAACGTTTAAAGGAGAAGTCATGAAGAAAGATGACCAACATACATTTTGTATCAGACGACGAACTTGAAGAACTGTTTGAAGAATATGAGATCGTGGCTGTGAATTTTTGGGTAAGGGGCAATAGTACGTGTAAAGAATTCGTCAGGGAAGTGCTCAACCCATACATCAAACCTCGATTAGACCAATATCGGGAATCAACAATGGTGAAATACGATATAAGCCAAGACGAAAACACCATGTACAAAGACTTTGGCTTTGAGATCGGCTCATCTCCCACCGTTGCCTATTTTAAAGACGGAAAGTGCATAGCAATCTCCCAGGAGAAATTACGGGGCCATTGGAAAGTAATTGATTGGTACATGTCGGGCAATGAGGGGGTATTGGAGGAATCACTTCATTATCTAGCAACCGATGAAGGGGACTATCTGCATTACCGTCCTCGAATTAAATACGTGACCGATTCGGATTTGGATCTCTTTTTGGAGATTTACGATACGGTTGCCGTGGTCTTTACCGAGAAAGGGAGCGATGAGGCAAAGAAATTCAGTGAAAAGGTGTTAGTTCCCCATTTTGAGCCCAAGATCGGATCCTTTTCGGATGCCATATTATTTAAATACGATATAACTCAAAGCCCCAATACGATTTACGAAAAACTCCCCGTTGAGGATAGTAAAACGCCGGTGGTGGCTTTCTATAAAAAAGAGAAGCTGGCTGGGCTTTCATACGATACCGATAAAGAACAGGCCGAAATTATTGATTGGCACCTCTCCGGGCACGATAGTGAGTTGGAGGAAATGGAAAACTACAGCGTGGCTGAAGAAGACGGGGTGCTCATTTACAACCTAAAGTGATAGAAGGATTAATACGAGAGGCTTTTTGCTCTCGCCGATTTCCGGTTTATCTCTTTTTGTCTTTTTGTCTTTTTGTCTTTTTGTCTTTTTGTCTTTTTATTTTTACTTTTATTTGCTTTATTCCATTCTTCGGGGGTGAGGGAAATGCTAAAATCAAGAAAACACCTCCTTGAATCGGATTTTTCTAAAACTTTCATTGAAATTGCTGCCCTAAATTCCATATTCACCAGACCTGGGTAATGGCCATCATTTTTGTTAATCTTGGTCTTAACTCCTTTAGTGAGGGAGACAAAAAAGAGAAATTAAAATGGAATAAATAGGGTGCATGGATTCTTAGTCAGTAACATGAATATGAGGGCAAACGCAAAAGGCTGGGTATCATCGGAAGGAAATTCTTATTTTGAAGAACAACACAACGAAGGTATCGAGAGTTCTGGAAATGCTGCAACCGCTGAATCTCTCCAGATTAAGTCCGGAGTGGTAAACAAGCACAAGAAGAGGGGAACCCAAGGGAGATACGGGTACCATACTCCGAGGTATTTTCAAGATCGCGGTGAAACGGTGTGCATCCAATGCGGGGAGGTATTAGAGGATCATGTTATGGATATGTCTCTGAGTACCCATCAGTTTAAAGGTGTGGGTCATGCCTCTGGGATCCGGCAAAGGGGATATGGAAAAAGTGCTCGTCCCAAAAGTCGCGATTTGAGAAGGGCATTTAAGCTCCAAAAGATGGAGTACGAAGAGAAGCGGGTTGTGCAAGGGGTTGTAGTTATCAACCAATTGGGGGCGAAATTTTCCCTTTCGGACCAAATCTTACGCCATTCTAAAGACCTCTTTGAAAGGGCCATGGCAAAGATCCGTAATTGTTCTTCCATCGCCCTGGTAGGTGGGGTCTGCGTGCTCTATTACTGTCGCCTTCATCGATTTCCGCTGGAGGTACACGACATCTTGGATGAACTGAATGCAACGTTTCGGACCGCGATGAAGTACTACGGGAAGATATTGAGGATGTTTTCGCTAACCTCGCATACTCCCTCGGCCAGGATCTTTATCCCCAAGGTTGCGAATACTCTGGAATTGCCCATAGATTTGGAGATTCTCACCGATAGATTGATCCGGATTCACGAAAAGGTGTTTATGAATTCCTCGATTAGCAAAAAAGGGCTGGCAGCTGGAGCGCTGTATTGTGCCTGTAATACACTCTCACATCGGAGAACCCAAGCAGATATTGCGGATGAACTGAATGTGTCAGAACTCACACTCCGAACCCGTTACCAAGAGTGCAAGAAGATTATGGGGAAATATGCCGATAAAATTATTCCGTCAGGGGCATGGGGTACCGAGGAAGGATGAGTTGGAAAATTTATTTGTAATTTTTTTTAAATTTCTTCATTTTCATATCCGGTTATTTTCTCCAATATTGCTTTTACAGATTTTGAGATTTCATTTCTTTTCCCTTTATCGGAGTGATAATAAGATATCAATACCCGATGGTGAGTTGAGATTCGATTGATAATTGAATTGTCAAGCTCCTTAAATGTCTTAATTCTTCCGTTTTTTAAAACTCGGATCACTTCAGGATTTTGTTTATCTACTCCAGCAGGTCTTCCGAATTTTTTTTTATAAGAGCAAGTTTTAGGTTATAAAGAAATTTATCCATCAAATACATTGTTCCCAAAGAGTGAGAAAAACGGTTGTATGTAGCTCCTGGGAAAACTAAGGGGGTAGGACCTAATTGAGAGATATATCTTAATCTCTGGAAGGATGGAGTACTAATTATATTATATTCTAATTGTGTAATTGGGATTGATCCGTGGATTGGATCCAATATTTCTTTTTCGACATCTAATTCTGTGAAGGTCTTCATTTTCGTTTTAGCTTTTCAGATGTTGTTGTTGCAAAGGTTATTATTATTAACAGTATTAGTAGGCAGTGGTCATAATATGTTAGAATCCTTAGATATTTTTGGTCAATCAAATAC
>CAZEPC010000482.1:0-3633 GCA_964513765.1 uncultured archaeon | reverse complement strand
TATAATTTTCTTTGTTCGTTTAATTTTTTGTACAAGGACTTATTATTTTCATACAACTTGGTGAAAACCTTATAATTCCGGTCATACACATCCTTATATTCTTCGCGCGGATAATAGACTTTTTCTACGGGGATCAGCTTCTTTCCCGAATGGAAGTCTGGTAATAATCCCAAACCAACCGCACAACACATTGCCGCACCGACCGCCCCAGTATTTTGGGTATCGGGCACGGTTTCAATCTTTTTCTGCAACACATCGGCCATGATTTGACACCACGGATCGGATTTTGCACCCCCGCCGATATAACGAATCTTCTCTTGGGTCGGAATCTTATCCTCCACCGCTTCTAACATCCAGCGCATATGGTAAGAAACCCCTTCAAGCACCGCCCGAATCATTTGCTTCTTCCCGGTATCCAAACTAATATTGAAAAACATGCCCCTTACGTACGGATCCTCTTGAGGTGATCGGTTTCCATGAAGCCAAGGGGTGAATATTAGGCCGTCAGCCCCCGGATCAGTTTGCAATACGATGTCATTCAAGAAATCATACAAGGATGCATATTTTTCCTCCAAATCCGCGATGTTTTGGGCATCCAAGTACATCCCAATTTCGTCCAAAGCCAAATGATCTCTGACCCATTGTAAGCAAGCACCAGCAGTTTCTTGCTCCGCAATGTAGTTATAATAGCCCGGAATAGCACCTAAAATGCTGGCCACAAAATTCTGCAAATCAAGCCATCTATCATTTACATTAGACACTACCCAGCCGGAGGTGCCCACATAAATATGGGTATCGAATTTATCGGTACAACCCCCACCCACACCAATAAGACTCGCGTCCCCGCCTCCGCCGAACACCGGAATACCTTCAACCAAGCCCATCTGTTTCGCGGCTTCGGGAGTGAGGCCCCCTACCTTGTCCGTCGATTTTATGACTTCGGGGAGGTGATCCATATCCACACCAAAAGTCTTACATAAACTTTTCGACCACTCAAGCTTATCAGGGCGCGAATCATACACCCAAGTGAGATGGGCAGAGTCGTAGGTTTGCTTGAAATTGCCCGTACATCTCATAGTCAAATAATCCTTGACATCCAACCATTTATAGGTTTTATTAAAGGCATCCGGTTTGTTTTCTTTCACCCAAATGTATTTCCAGAGGGGATCCTTTGCGGTGCCGGCCACACCACCGGTGATTCTAATGCTCTTAAGGAGTTTAATCATATTCATTCCTTCGATCTTTAACAGTCCATTTCTCAAATCTCTATCTATTTGTTCTGTGGATCTTCCATCCAACCAAATCATTGGATTACATAATTCTTTCCCGTTTTTATCCACCATGATTGTTGCTTGCATTTGGCAGCAAAAGGAAATCCCAGCAATTTCATTTGGTTCTACATCGGTATTTTCCAAAATATATTGGGTTCCCTCGCAGATCTGTTCCCACCAATCATCACCGACTTGTTCACATACATTATTTTTTCCGGTAATGAGCGGATATTCACCTATTTTATCTGCAACCTTCTCTATAGTATCCGAAATTGAATAAAGACACGATTTACATGCCGTTGTCCCGATATCATATGTAAGGACGTATGTCTTTTTTGGTTTATTTGGTACCATAATCTCAAAAATCCAAAACAGCTAAAAAAACTATTCTTTTTAAAGAAATTCTCGATAGGGAGAAACAACACGAGAAAACCCAATCGGAGGGATTTAAAAGCAAGCTACATTTGAGTGCAAGAATTATTATTTTTCAATTAAGGACATGAGAATTTGTACACATCGGTAGTATTGAAGATTTTTCGAAGATTTTATGAGTTAGGGGAAATTTTACTTAGTAGAGATTCATAGTGCCAAAATTATACAAGACTCCGAAAAAGAAATGGAAAAATAAGCCAGGTTGGGATTATTTTTGGACGATTTCCCTCACCATTATTTCATTAGGAATTCTGTTTTTCCAAAAAAATGCGAATTTAAGCAGGGGGCAGTATGTGTTTAACGTAACCCTTTTCCTCATCCTTTCTTTAATCAGTTTCTTTTTATCCACTTCACTGCACACCGGGGGATATAATTATAAGAAACAAGTGGTTTCGCATATCGGAAGGTTTCGGGTCCACGGAGAGAAGAATAATGCCTCGCTGGTGTTCTTCTTCTTATTTTCCCTTTTTTACGGGTTATTTGGCACAAATATCGGTCATTACTTTATAAACTTTAAGGCTAACAACGGCGGATTTGATCACCTGAAGTACGTGGGGATTTTCCTCTATATCGGGTCTATTTTCGGCATTCTGATGTCGGTGATCCCCCTCGATATTCATCGCTGGAAGCATCTGCTGGCGGCTTTTATTACATTTATTAACATGCTTTTGGCAAATATTTACATGCTAATCCATTCAATTACGGATCAAAAGGGTCGGGTGGCAGTATCAATCTTAAGCTCGAGCCAAATCCTGTTTTCGGCACTTTATATTTACGGATACATTACCCGGACCATCCCCGCTATCTTTCAAAAATTAGCAATGCTCACCGCCACCTTTTCAATTTATGTGGGCTTTCTTACATTATAAAATATGAGGCCCGCCAACGCGGCGTGGTTCTTCACGGGGATGAGAAAGTGTAACTGTTGGGATTGGTTACTTGGCTCATCTCAGCTAAAAAAGAATTCGAGAGCGACCTTACGGGCCTTCCGGAGATGTTCATTAACTGCACTTACTGAAATATCGAAATTACTTGCAATCTCCTTAGCCGTAATATCCTTTGGACTTTCAAAGTATCCATGGCGAACCGCATATTTCGTAATTTCCTTTTGTCGGTTTGTAAATTTTGGGAATAATACATTATCCTCTCTCTTAAATGATTTCTTAAAATCATTAATAGCCAAGATCTCAAATTTTTCCGAGTAATGCCCAAGAGTTTCATAGATTTTGGGTAGAATTTTAGGGGAAGCAATCAAATTGATATGAATAGAGTGGTCGTCTAATGTGGTCGGCGGAACAATTGCCCATGCTTGTGATCCCACCAAGGGAAAGAAGCTAGCCTTCCTTGAGATATTCATAATTGCGGTAATCTCATTTCTCTTTTTGTCAATCAGATCGAAAAATGAAATTTTGTGGGTTTCCTCAAGAATTTCACGCCACCGGTCAACATATTTGGGCTTGAAGACCACCCGCTCCAGGGTAAAGAAGTTATTTTTATCGTAATGAAAGAAATCCAACAATTCAATCTCTTCAAAATACTCTAAAAGGTAATCGAAATCGATTGATTCTAAAATGTCAGCAGAGATTTTCAAACGTAAAAATTTCATATGATAGAAAAAGTGTTATGGAATATAAGTGATGTGTAACACATATTTAAATCGGTTGCAATTAAAAGTCTTTTTTGGCTACAAACTTGTGAGCAACTTGAAATTAAGCAACTTGCAATTAACCACAAAATATCTGGTTTTTCAAACGTTGGGAAGGAGGTTTCAGGACTTGAACGATAGAAGAATATTGTAGGGACGCCCAGGAATCTCTTCCTTGAACAAATATTTCTTGCTGATATGGATGAGCCAATCGATCGGATGAATAGATATACCCTCTAAAAGTTTTTAAAGGAAATCTAAGGTAAAGAATTTTCAAGAGCATTG
>CAZEPC010000481.1:0-3652 GCA_964513765.1 uncultured archaeon | reverse complement strand
AGGGATGTTGAAGGAATTTAGCCTTTCTTTAGAGCGTTCTTTTAGACAATTTGGTGCTATATCAAATTTAATTCCCGTATCTGGAAAATATAGTGATGGAGTTGATACCTTATATGCGGCATTACAGCAAGTATTTGATGACTATCAGAGTCCGTTCCTTTAAGGAATAAGTCAAATTCTTCCTTCATTTTGATTTTAACTGGCTGGGCTTTGCTCTGTTTTTCTTTTTATTTATAATCTTCTAATGATAGAAATTCTGTTAAGCTTTTTATACTATCACAACCCAGACTATAACAATGTCTCCAAAAGTTTATAAATATAATTGTCAAGTGTGCGGGAGATCATACCGGAGCGGCCATGTTAATCGTTGCAGATCTTGTAATAAACTACTTTGCAATAGATGTAACAAACATGGACTATGTAAACAATGTAGTGGTAATTTAAATCCGGAAGATCAGAAAAAATTAAAAAGATTTTCCTATATATCATATGCTGTGATTGTGGGATCTTTCGTTGGTGGTGCGCTTCTATACGCCACTCCAGAAGGATTTTTTTGGGGGATTGTGTTCATGGCATTCTCTATAGTATATCTCTGTATATATCTAAGTATTAGAAATAAAATGATTGATAAAATGTTAATATATAATGGAAGTGCTGCCTTTGGTGGTTCAAAGGGAAGTTCACAATATTCAACCTCCACAATGGCCGCAGGCACCTCAAGCTCATCAACCAAATGGGACGAATCTGAGGGGTGGGATGATAATTCCGAGGATTCCTCCACCAATAGTGATGATGATTTTTGGTAATTGAACAAAAATGAGCCAAAGCTCAATTCTTTCTTTTTTTATAAGGAATTTTGATCATTTTTTTTATTTTGTATTTTTAAAATGAGCATTAAAAGACAATTTTATTGCGAGCTTAAAAAAACTTTTATTATAATTTTGCTTTTTTTTTCTACCCTTACCAATATTTTCAAGAAAAACATTAGGGATAAAGTGGTCAATATGGGAAAAGACAACGAAAAATCAGACAATGCAGTTTATATCGGAAAGCGACCAACTATGAATTATGTAATGGCTGCCATGGTTATCTTGAATAAGGGAACCAATTGCGTAATAAAAGCACGTGGTAGAAGGATTTCTCATGCTGTTGATGTTTCGGAAATCCTGATCAATAAGTTCTTTCCGGGGGCAAAATATGAAGACATTAGGATCTCAACTGAGGTCTTAGAAAACGACGATGGCTCGAAAACAAATGTATCCAGTATGGAGATTGAGGTTTCTCCCCAATAATTGGATAACATTAAAGAAGAAAAATTGGAATAAATACTGATTGAAACATAGAAAGTGTTTGGGGTTTATTTGACGGACAAAATAATTGAACGGGTTAATTCTTTTTTTCCATTCTCTTTTTAGATAAATTTATTTTAAGTTTTTAACTGAACCCATTCATCGAATTTTTATAATTATTTTGCCTATTCTATCATAAGAATATGACTCTTTCCGATCCAAATATTAAAATCCCGCCGATGTTCGATCTAGGTGAAATTTACTACGTAGAGGAATTTTTGGGGTTTGATGGTCTTTCCACCAACTTCCTTGTAAATAAGAAGATAAAGGTGGGGGCTGACGGATCTAATGCGTCAACTGCGCAGAGAAAAAGAATATTGAGGGAATATCTTTCCTCAAATTTTCCAAACTCCGAAATTTTTCTCAATATGAGAAAAATAGAATATAAATGCGGGCATTTATTGGAACAATCACCTTATAAAAAAAATCTCTTGAAATCGGAAGAGATGTTTGCGATGAAAGGAGCGAAGAAAATAGACTGGAAAGATGAAGTTAGAATAAAAGATGTTCAAGGTTATGATTTCTATCAGTTTTTTCAATACAAGAAGGGACTTTCCCCACTAAAGGCATGGTTTCGAACCAGCGAACGAAACACTGGATTTAACCATAGGGATTATGTCTCCACTATAATCCTCCCGATAGCAAGGGTTCTTGAATATGCCCATAAGGAAGGAATCGTTCACAGAGATATCAATCCTAATATAATTTTTATTCAAGAGCATAAAACAAATCTCTGTCCAATTATTGGGTCTTGGAAAACTGCACACTTTTCGGACCATTTACCCCATAAAGAAAAAACACCACAAAATCTTACATTAGATGAGCTAAGAGACGGGTTTCACCCCATATATACCCCAGGTTTTTATCCGCCTGAGATTGCAATGGGGAAGGAACCGACTATTACATCGGATATTTATTCTTTAGGGACATTATTGGCATATTTAATCACCAATGGTTATATTAGGGAGGAACCCGAATCTTTAGAAGATTTTATTTTGGATCTTTCCACACTAAACTTGCCCCTCCCCGAGGAATTACGTCTTATTATTTTGAAAGCAACCCAATTTGAGCCTTTTTTGCGGTATTCCGATATCTCTGCATTGATCCATGATTTGGAGGCTTTTGTGGATTATAATTTGTCTGGTTTGGCGTATCTGAAGGAAGATAAATCCTTATTTGAATTCAAAAAGTCCACAATTCCAGAATCTTCCTCACTCCAATTGGGCATCCAATTCAAATATCAAAGAGGGCAAAAAGAATATTTTTATTTTCTGCCCATTAATTTGGATAAGATTATAATGGAAGAGGATGGATTTTACAGGTTTGGGAGGCAATTATTAGGAGAATCTCAAGTTTTTCAGAAAATTTCTCCTCTTGGAAATGAACGAGAACAATTTTTTATCACCTATAGCACCGAAGAGAATTCATTTTTTATTAGAGAAGGAAGAAATTCTGTGGGTACCAAATTAGAAGGACAGAATATTGAGGATGGGGTTTGGATACCCATTCAAATAGGTCAAATAATAAAAATTGAGGGGATCCCATCATTATCTTTGAGATTAACCAAACAAGAGAAGAGATAAGGAAAATAAGAATATGCTTAAAGCCCAAGATTTCACCTCTAAGAAAGAATTTTCATTTATCAAGAATCTAACAAATGAAAATAACCTAAAGCCCAATATCTTGCTCTTTAATTCCGGATCAAGATCTCCGAGAATCTTACTTGGAAAAGGGAGAATTGTGAAACTGGATCTTTCCTTATTGGGAATCAGGTCAATTCCAGAAAATATAAAACACCTGTCATGTGTGAAAGCGTTGGATATACAAAAAAACAAAATCCGAACTTTACCAGATTCAATATGTTGTCTCCATAATCTACGGGAGTGTAATCTCCACGATAATCATTTAAAGGGTCTTCCCCTCGATTTTGGAAGTTTAAAGAATCTTGAGAAACTTGATCTTTCTAAAAATAAATTAACCCATCTTCCCGAAAGCTTCGCCTCCCTTGCAAACCTCAATGAACTTTCTGTTCGTTTTAATGAATTCCCTTATTTTCCCCCGGAAATCGGAGGGCTCAATAAACTAAGGGAGATTGAAATATCCCAAAATAAGATTCCACAGGAAGAATTTGAAAGATTCTCATATTTGGGGGGAAATGGCTACTTTATCAATCATTATCTGCCAGGGTTGTTTTCTCAAGACCAAATATTGAAGGATAAACAAAATTTTATCAAGTTTCTGCAAAAATTATACAAATGGAATCCCTCGGATGTAATTCAGGCCCTTAAAGCAGGAAAAATGCC
>CAZEPC010000480.1:0-3655 GCA_964513765.1 uncultured archaeon | reverse complement strand
CCAAAACTTTGAGGAACTGATCGCGGGCACTCCCATTGAAGGGATCACCGAAGTAAACTTTGTGGGGCGCTGGGAGGAGGGTAAGCGGAAAATAAAGCAATGGATATCCGATACATCCTCACAAATATCCGCGGATAAATCTTTCTTTGAGGGAATTAAGCAGATTCGGAGGGATGGAAAACACGATGGAGAAAGCTCACATATATTTCGCGATACAAATTCTTTAAAATATATGACTTCCAAAACAAGAGACGGGATTTTCGACTTAGGATCGAGGAAGTATTTCTCCAAAAAAGTGCTTAAGTTCGGAATAGTAATACTTGCAGCTGCATGGGGAGGAAAAAGGCTCCGCGATCATATGGCAGATAAGCGGCGATCATCGATTTTAAAGCACCTTCCTCAACAAAACTTGTCCTGGTATCACAATAACCGGGTAAAAAACAAATTTCGCGAGCATAATTTTTACGTCACCCAATTTCCGATGACTCCCCACGAAGAATTCCCCCGGGCAGTGGAGATGGTATATTTTATGTTAAAATATTTGGGGGCCGTAGAGCTGAAGAACAAGTGGGCTTCATTTACCGCACGATCGAAATTAAAAAGGGAATGCAGCGCAGAAACCTTGGAAAAGATTGAGGATCTCAAACACAAGTCCCTGGACACCATATTTCGGTCTCCCGTTATTAAAGAGATCTTTAGTCTCCCCCCGAGCAAGAGAATTGACGTGGAGATCTTTGATGCAACCACAAAACCAATTCGGTTATTGCGGGAACTTAGGGAGGAACTGTGGACGCCGGGACAGTTATACGGATACTTGAACAATTCCAAATATGTTGTGCATGTTTATGACCTCGGAGAATACAAATTAACTCACTTTTTGCCGATCAGCCACCCGTGGGCTGAAGATTTAAAAAAATACAACGGTGCGACAAAAGTTCTCTACAATATACGCCACTTAAAAGGTTTACAAACGCCCGATGAGTATTCATTGATTGGATTGAGTTCTGACGAAAAAAAAAGAAGGTGGAACAGTCATCATCCAAAAGGGCAAGGAAATGTATGGGATGGTTTTGGACGCAATGTCGCTTTTGCAAAGTACACGATAATAATAAAAGGCAAAAAATCCAAACTTGAAGGACTGGTATTTACCCGTAGCGGGGCGGATTCGGAAAAGCTTATGTTTGTAAACCATTCGAATTTACGGTCCATTTTTGAAGTGACTACATTACCCGGTGAAGTCTATGAAGGACGGAAATACGATGCAGAACGAAAGATTCTTTTAGCCCTCTATCAGTATTTTAAAGATGATTGGAAAGCCCTCCAGTCTATTGAAATTGAACTCTACACCGAAGATATACCTTGTGACAGTTGCAAAGCTATCATAAAAGATTTTAGAAATGTTTTAAAAGAAAATGGTAAGAAAATAGGAATACATTTATATGTTCTGAATACAGAGGGCAAACCTGTGAATTATGTAAGGAAAAAAATTTATGAAGGTTCTAAAAATTATAAGTTTGAAAAACTATGAGCATAAAACGAAGGTGGTTAGAAAAAAATGAAAGGTGAAGGTCTAATTGAAAACAAGGAAAGGCTTCTAACAACAAACCAAATTAATTTGGACACATGGAAGTTTATTGAAAAAGTCCACGAACCAGATGAATTTGAATCTCTGCAATTTGAAACTTCAATAACCCTGGATGAGGAAGAAAAAAAAAGGTATTTCATTAGATATCCAACACCTATAGCTATAGCAGATTCTTTCCCTTATTATGTATCTTACGAAATTGGAGAAGGGGGGAATATAGTTTCAATTCGATATGAGATTGACGAAATATCCCAAATTCCGCGGGCAATTACGCACTTAGAGCATCTCAAAGATCTAGACCTTGAGATCCGCGGAAAACCCGTATTTCCAGATTTCATCACAAACATATCGAGGCTTCAATCTTTAAGGATTTGGGGCACAAACGAAAGCGATTACGCCGATTTCCCTTTAAGAATACCCTCAAGCGTTGCAAAACTTCAGAATCTAGAAAGGTTAGACCTAGGGGATTCCCACGTACATAAACTCCCTAACGAAATTTGCACCCTGTCCAAATTACGGGAGATGAATCTCTCAAAGAACCAAATTCGAGCACTTCCCGAAAATTTCGGTAACTTAACGCAGCTGAGAAGTATAGACCTTAGCGAAAACATGTTGACTACGCTTCCCCGCTCTATAATGCAATTGAAACAATTAGAGTACTTGGAATTGTCCCGTAATAATTTCAGGTGGATTCCGTACTGGATTGGGGATTTAAAAGCGCTAAAGAACCTCGATGTTTCTCACAATCACTTAATGTGGCTTAATGAATCCATCTTTCAATTATCAAATTTAGAAGGATTGGTCTTAAGCGATAATACCTTGCGGCAATTACCCGATCTTTTTGACCAGCTTCCAAAACTTGAAGGGCTTTACCTTTCCTACAACCATCTAACCGAACTTCCTCCGAGTGTGTCGAAATGCACAAATTTAACGCACCTCGAAGCTGCTTTCAACCACATTCGCCAAATTCCCCCGGGATACGAAACTCTAACGAAAATGATACGATTGGAGTTATCAAATAATCCAATCACAGAAATTCCCGAATTTGTTGGTGCATTTGACAATCTGGAATTCTTGGGTCTCTGCAGATGCGAAATTACTCATATACCTAATTTTATTGACGAATTACGGGAGTTTCGTGAATTAGTACAATTTGGAATTCGAGGTAACCCATTGGAGAACCCCGGGGAAGTTAAAAAGAGATTCCCTCGCTGCCTTTAGAATAGGCGTTTAATTGCTTAAGGGACTGCGGGCGAACCAGCGGACGCCGGGGTAATTGTATCAATACATTGGTATAAGAGATATATTGTTCTTGACGTACCCGATATTGATTCGAAAGACCAAATCTTTACTTCCGATGTGCTTTTTGGAAGGAAGAAACCCCTATCAAACACTATTATTACAACGTAAAAATGGATGAACTATCCCGCTCTTGTCATTATGTCCGGAAATGGAATCACGGATATAGAACCAAATTTATCCGGCATCTCTGGGCCAGAGGAAACAACATATCCGTGCTGTACGAAAGAGGCACGCTCCTCGATTGTATTGAATTACGGGACAACCCCATCAGGGACATTCCGGAAATTTACAAAAGCCGGGACTACAAATTAAAATTTAAGGCCACCGTGAGGGGCATCGATTACGAGATTGAGAAATCCGAATACCGGGACTTCATCCAATGGTATTTCAACTGGAAGCCGGAGCGCATTCTAAAAAAGATTGAGGCGGACGAGGGGCAGAATCCCCATAAGGAATGCCGCCATCCCCACATCCACAAATATCTGTACTGGATTGCGAACAAGGTATCCTCCGTGGATACCTCCGCCAAGCGGAAGTTTGACCGGTTTATCCAGGAGTCCATCGCCAATTTCCAGAGGCGTTGGCAGACCGAGATCGTTCCCTGAAATAGATTCCGACTGTTCCATCCTTTTCTTTCTCATTTATCCAAATACCCGTGTTTACCCGCTTTTCCCTTTCATTTTCGGTTGTTCCACCCTTTCATTTCATCTCACCGCCTCCAGAAGCTTTCAAAATTTTTCACCATTTTTCCCTATTTAAACCATCCCA
>CAZEPC010000479.1:2183-3657 GCA_964513765.1 uncultured archaeon | reverse complement strand
ATTTGCAAGGGGAAGTGTTGTTTTATACATATTGATATACCTAAAGCCCTCGCAGACTATTATATTGATCGAGGATGGGCAAAAAAGAACGATTTTCAGAGGGGGATTGACTTTTATTACAGAATCCAAGTGGATTTAGATATTTGCAGGTGTGTTTTTTACGATCCAGACTTAAATGGATGCAAATTACATCAAACTGGTATGAAACCCCCACAATGTTGGGTATACCCAACTGGATTAGATGTAAATGATATTAAAACAGAATGTAAAAAAGCTCAAGGGTGGAATATTTTCCCAGAAAACTTTCAAAAGATAAATAAAGCCAAGAAAGTATTGGAAAAATATGTAAATCTCTCAAAAAGGGAGTTTTCTCAGTTGAGTGAGGTTAAAAAAGTAAAAAAAAGATTACAACTGAGCAAAGATGAAATTATTTCATCTATTAAACAACTTCCACCTAAATCGATATCGGGTATTAAAGATTGCTATGAAAAATTTAAAATAATTCATGATGAGGGATATCACCTCAGCATAAAACAATTCTGTCCCCATGGGGATTCGAAAACCGAAAATTGTGAATCCACTTTTTTAGAATGCGACTCTGTGTGTGATATGGTTGCCAAAAGAATATTTGCATATTTATCCGAAACTATGCCCAACTTTATTTCTAAGTGGGGAGTTAAGGAGAGCTATTTTTTCCACAAACTTAAAAGGACCAAAAAACCTGCTAATTTAAGCTCCGATCTCTAAGCATTATATTTTGTCGGAATATAGTCGGAACAGATCTTGCTTTTCTTCTCTAATATTTCTAAGAGAATATCTACATATTATGCGGGTTTTATAGACAACATTTCCAATTTTAACATAAACCTTTTAAGGTTCAAGATCTTACATGAATTATTAACCCATTAATAATTCTTGATCTGACCAAATAGGATACTTAACTGGCAATAATGAGAAAATCAATGATAGACAGAATTTGGTTCGTAAGGTCTTACAATTTATAGGTGTGTGCAAAAATGATAAACGACAATGTACCTTTAATAGAACTCAGTAAGAAGTTCTTTAATCAGAAATTTGATTATAGAGAACCTGAATCCGTTGTGAAAGGCAGATCAGGGCATAAGTGGAAATTTGATGGAGTAATTGATTACAAAGACCAAAAGTTTGGAATTATCGTCCGAGATTGGAATCGGAGCATTGGGGTTAACCAAGTAAGACAACTTGAAAAAGCTTGTAGAGATACAAATTGTGACGGTGGAATCTTGGTTGGGAGTATTTTTTCGGCAAATGCAGAGATGTTCGCAGATAATTTGGGAATTCAGTTATTAGATAGAGTCAAATTAATGAAAAAATTGAGAAATTCCTACTAAGTGAAATAGCTTTTTTAGATAAAGATTCCCTCAAAAAAACCCAGAAAAATTTTTTTTGATATTTTTTAACATTGCTCAAATATCCCATAGCTTACATTAATTGA
>CAZEPC010000479.1:0-2083 GCA_964513765.1 uncultured archaeon | reverse complement strand
TTTTTTTTGATATTTTTTAACATTGCTCAAATATCCCATAGCTTACATTAATTGAATGAAAAATTTTAATAGATAAAAAAGAAAAGATCAATCATTAGAGAATATTCTATCTAAAATTTTTAATTCTTAATTGAAATGAAACTTCCATGGGATTAACATGCATATAAAAAAATATTCATTTAATAAATTTAGAAATTATGTTGTTTTGACAATAATAGCACTTTTGTTTTTCCTTCCGTCTTTTCTACAATCAAATGCATTGTGGATTCAATCAGAAGAACTAACCCAGCAAAATGGTGTTAGTGTGGATTCTAACCTTAAGGTTCTAGTCGATGATAATGGCGTAGTACATTACATCAATACAGAATATATAAAGGATGACCCAGAAAACACGGAAGTATATTACAGTAATAATAGTGCACCAGATATTTACACAAATAATCATTTTCTTTCAAATTTTGATTCTGTTGATGAACCTGGAAATAAAATTCGTCTAACTAATTGGGGAAAAGACAAAATAAATCATACTTATGCCGCTTCTACAGCATTGGCTGTTGGGGGACCATCAAATATTCCACTAGTAGGATTTCACTCTCAAAGTAATTTATCTGGGAATACAGAGGCTTTCTTAAGTACAATAAATCCAAATACTGGAAATCCAAAATTAATGCAATTGTCCAGTTTTTCTGGTCATTATGAAAATAATAATGGTGATTCCGATTATTCAAAAATTGAATATATAGATCGAATTAGAGATCAGTTTGTAGTTTCTCGTTCCTCAGACAATCCATTTTACGGAACATTTACATCTTCCAATCCCTCTTCGGGAGTAACACTCAAACAAAATAAATTTATTGATTATCCTAATGACATTGGTATTTTGAAAGACAGAAGATATATTGCAGCAGGTAATACACTCCTTACTTTCAACGGTTCTGGAGAGTTAATAGGTTATTATGGATTTTCGGATACAATTTCAGTATTAAATATTCAAGGAAATGATTCTTTATTCTTGGAAAGTGGTGGAGAAGTTCATTGGTTAAATATATCACAAGAAATCCCGAAATATATTGATTCTGCCAGTCTTGAACTAGAAGAAGATACTAAAGCATATGGTATTGATTCTACAGCAGATTCTGTATTTATTGCAGCTGGAAAGGACGGATTCATCTCCTTTAAAATAGAAGGAAATAATATTGAAAGAACAGGGTCAGTAAGGAATAATGTCCCTAATTTTTATATTTCTGATGTTTCGGTGGGCAATAACACAATCTACGGCGTGGGAGATCAATATATATACTCCAGCAATATAGAAAATGGAGAAGGTTTAAACGATCTTCAATCCATTGATGGAATTATTGAAGGGCAAGATGGAATTGCAATTGAATCCTATTATAAAGAAAATGAAACAGATGCAATTGTAATGGCTTTAGCCAATAATACAATTTTTGCATATAATTTTACCAATAGTGAAACTATTTTCCTCCATAATCAAGGGACTGGTATAATTGATATAGAACTTTCTGAAGAAGGAATGGGATATTCTGCCACCGATAGTGGAAACATCGGGATTTTCAATATAACAGGGTCAAGCCCTTCCTATATTAATACATGGAACGGAGGAAGTCTGGATATTAATTCAATTAGTTTGAATTCATCTTCTTTATTTATTTCTAATCACACCACCGGGGACCAAAATATTGTTCATTTGAATGTGTCCGATTCTGCTGATCCAAATATAATTGGTACAAATCGGACAAGGTTAGGGGGTGGACAAATATTTGCCAATGAAGAAAATTCAAGAATATATATTAATGATTTATATTATGGACTAATAATTCTTGATGGGTCAACAACTGACTCACTTAGGGTATTAGGCATGAAATCTCTACCGAAAACTTTTTCATCTCAACTCTATGAAAGTAACGGATATATATATCTTTTAGATAATCAAAATGACAATGGTATGGCAATTATTGATGCGACTGACTTAGAAGACCTTAAAAAACCCACGAATAATGTATCTGTCGTTAGCTTTAGTGGAACTACAGTATATAACGACATAAGAATTGTAAATAATGGA
>CAZEPC010000478.1:2374-3671 GCA_964513765.1 uncultured archaeon | reverse complement strand
TGCAGCACTTCATTCCTGGAAATTTAACATTGGGTTGAAATATATCTTTCGATGCATTAATTGTGGTGCCCTTATCAAACTCAACGAAGAACATGTATATTTAATCAACGGTGAGCCTTTTGAGAAAAAGGAAAAAACAAAGAAACAACTCGAACTGGAATTAGAAGATGAAGAAACGTGGTCTCCCACAGACTCTCCGGAAGATGCACCTATGAAAGGTTCAAACAATGAGGTGATGGATAAGAAATCCAAGACCACCATGGCGCCCCCAGGCATTGATATTGGTGAAGAATCCATTGACAAAGAAGGTTCAAATCATAGCCCTAAATCAAAAGGAAATGGAAAAATTAAAATGGGTCTTTTTGGAATTCAAAGAGTGCCCAAAAAGAAAAAGAAGTCCTCCTCAAGTAATGGCCATACTGGAGAAAAGTTAAAAAATATATCAAAGGGTTCTAAGAGTGATGAAAAGGAAAAAGGAGATTCATCCCCCAAAAAGAAAGACATAACTGCACGTTTGAGAAAAAGACGGTCCAAAAGGAAAACTATAACATATTGTCCTTTTTGTGCTAAACAGATTAGTTCTGATAAGGACATATGTCCCCATTGTGGAAGTCCGATAAATTAATATCTCTCAACAGAAATCATGAAGAATCAAAGAAATTATCAAATAAATGTACAAATTACCCCCTTTTTTATAATCAGAAATCAAAGGGTTTTTAAGAGTGAATTAAGGTAATATTTTTGGAATATGCGTAAAAAAACGCTTGAACATTTCTACAAAAAAAAGACAGTTTTTTCAAACATCAATTCTATTTTTCTCAATTTTCAGAAGGATGTGAGTGAAAATGCCAACAGACAAGTATAAAAAACCACGTAAAAAGATTAAAGCGAAAATTAACCGTTTTAGGGATGCTGATGTTGATACCTTGGCCGATTTGGATTTTGAAGAACGGGCTACCAAACATGTGCATGAAAAAAATAGGTATGAAAAAATCTTAGAAAAAAGAAAAAAGGAGAAACAAAAAATAAAAGAAAAAAAATTGGAGAAATATTATATTAAAAACAGGAAGCATATTGAAAAGCGCGCGAAAGTAGAGGCTGAAATTCTCAATGAACAAGAAGATTTGAAAGAGATCCCTAACAAATATTAATCCCTTATCATTTATCCCACGGATCACTTTATTCTTAAGGATTTGCTGAGACTGTTCCTTAATTATTCTTTTTTCCTAAATATTTCTTATCGATCCTTGATCATCATCGCAGTATTCATCGGAAATTGGTGCATCTCCGTATAAAA
>CAZEPC010000478.1:0-2274 GCA_964513765.1 uncultured archaeon | reverse complement strand
GATCCTTGATCATCATCGCAGTATTCATCGGAAATTGGTGCATCTCCGTATAAAAAGAAATCTTTAAGCAACTTCTTTTCTGGATTGATTGCATATTGTGTAAAATCACAGATTCCTTCTTCCATCAAAACCTCATCATCGATAAAGAAGTTTCCTGTTACTTCCCCGCTGCTTTTGGTCAATATTTCATAGGCAGCATCTGCTACAATCGCGGGCTTTCTGGATTGCTGGATCATCCGTTTTCCGCCTAATATATTTTTTACCGCTGAGGTTGCAATTGCAGTTCGGGGCCATAATGCATTCACGGCAATTTTGTCTTTTTTGAACTCCTCGCTCATTCCTAACACGCACATACTCATTCCATACTTTGACATGGTATACGCAAGGTGATTATCGAACCAGCGGGAATCCATGTTCAAAGGGGGTGCCATCACCAATATATGAGGATTTTCAGCATTCTTTAAATGAGGATAACATAATTTAGAGGTTAGAAACGTCCCTCTGGCATTGACAGATTGCATTAGGTCATATCTCTTCATTGGGGTTTGCGTTGTAGGGGCCAGATATATCGCGCTTGCATTATTGATACAAATATCAATTCCGCCGAAGGCTTCTTTCGCCTTTTTGATAGCCTTTTCTATTTGTTCTTTGTATCTAATATCACAAATGGCGGGAATTGCATTTCCACCCGCTTTTTCAATTTCTTCTACGGCCGTATAAACGGTTCCTGGAAGTTTTGGGTGAGGCTTATCTGTCTTTCCGATCACCACAATATTTGCTCCGTCCTTAGCTGCTTTCAAGGCAATTGCTTTTCCGATACCTCGGCTACTGCCCGTGATGAAAAGAGTTTTACCTTTTAATGATAATTCGTTCATATCATTTTATTGCCTTGTTGCTATTAATAAAGATACTCCTTATAAATTAAAATAAAGCTGTTAATTACAATCCAAAACCGATCCCAAGGGGTCTATGATAATCTTTGAATATATCTCCCTTAAAAAAAGAAATCTGGTACTTTTTGTGGATATTGGCCAAAAAAAAAGGTTTTAAAGCCCACAACTTCTTTTTAAACTTAGGAATGGCATCCAAAGCAAATGAAGTTTTATGGAAATACATGAAGAAATTCTTCCCATATATTATTTTGGCGATTCTTTTTTCCGTTGGTCAAAATTATTTAAATCTTCAGCTCCCAAAATTGCTCCGAGACCTTGTGAATGATGCAACAGTAGATCCACTCACGGGTTCGTTTTCATTTCAAGATGTAGATATAGATACAGATGCATTGATTAATTTATTTCTCACCTTAGTCCTCTTATTTTTGGGCTCGGGTATATTTGGGGGTTTGAGAACAATTGTAAGTCAATATATCGGGACAAATGTCGTGTATGGTATTAGATCCGATATGTACAAAGCATTACAGAAACAAAGTTACAGTTATTATGATAAAAATAGGACGGGAGATATTATCTCAAAAGCAACCCGTGATGTGGGAGTCTCTCGGAACTTTCTTGCGAATCAATTTGCAAATCTTATACGGGATGTGTTTACGTTAGCAATTTTACTCTTTGAAGTATTTCGGATTAATTGGGAATTGTCTCTCATCTTTTTAAGCTTGGTTCCCATCTTGTTCGGCTTAATGATATGGTATAGGAGATCAATGTATGATTACTATATTCATATGTCAAAAAAAAGTGGATCTTTGACTTCCACCTTAGAAGAAAATGTAAGTGGATATAGAGTAGTTAAGGCATTTGCACGAGAAAAACATGAATTAGCAAAGTTTAAAAAAGATAATGATAAATACCTAAAGGCTAATTTGAAAATTTCTAAATTAACTTCCACATACGGACCAAGCCAAGAGTTGGTGACACAGATAGGCAGTGTTCTTGTTCTCTTCCTTGGTGCAAAGCTGGTCATTGATGGAGAGATGAAGCCTGGCGATGTGATTGCATTTTATGTTTATTTTGCTCTTTTATATGACCCTATCCGGGGAATTGTTAATAGAGTCTTTAAATATTCCCAAGTACAAGGATCTTTGACCAGGATCAATTCAATTCTCCAAAATAAATCAGAAATTGTAGAGGCCGAGGATCCCGTAATCCTAAAAGAAATTGAAGGGGAATATAATTTTGAAGATGTTTGGTTTTCTTATGATGAGGATGACAATTATGCTTTGAAAAATATAAACCTTAATGTGAAACCAGGTGAATCAATAGCGATTATTGGTGCAACCGGTTCTGGAAAAAGCACATTTATTAATTTAGTACCGAGGTT
>CAZEPC010000477.1:0-3681 GCA_964513765.1 uncultured archaeon | reverse complement strand
TTCTGAGGATTTTTCAGAGATAAGAAAAAGCCCCTCTTGATCTTTATGTTTAAATCTTAAGAATTTTAAACAAGTTATTTTATCATTATATCGGGTGAGAATTATGGTAAATGATGAACAATTGAAGCAACATATTGTGGATCACCTCAAGAATGATTCACGTGTCGATATTTCAAAGCTTGATATTATTGTAAAAAATGGTAATGTGGGAGTTGAGGGATCCACGGATTCTGCTCCCGTAAGAAGGGCTATTGAAAGAGATATCTGGGTAATTAATGGAGTAAAGGATGTGAAGAATAATGTGGTGGTTGAAGTCCTTAGCCCGCCCGAAATACCAAAAGATGACATTATTGAAACGAGAATTACCAATATTATTACCTGGCACTCGGGTATTGCTCCAGATGATGTAAATGTAAAGGTCGAAGATGCATGGGTCAACTTGACGGGATCGGTGGAGAACTTGTTTGAAAAATGGCTAATTGAGGAAAGAGCGCTGGATGTAAGGGGTGTAAAGGGGGTCACAAATGAGATAGCGGTGGTGCCTACTGAAAGCATTGCCGATGAGATTATTGCACAGAAAATTGAGGACGGAGAGGTTTCACTTAAGGGGAATGTTCGGAATAAAATGGCCCACGATGCCGCTTTCGACTCTGCATTATTCACACTGGGTGTAAAGTCTATTGAAAATGATTTAATCATCGAAAATCCCTTATAATTTGATCCTTATAATTGCATTTGCTCAATAATTGCTTAAGTATTTGGATTCCACTCTTTTTTTAAGATTTATTGTCTCTTTTTTTCCTTCTCTTTGAATTCCCTTAGGGATTATGTAGATAAAATTAATTAGCTACTTCCGTGATTATCTATATGTCTATATATGGATAGAAAGCTTGATTATTAGGGATTTGGACTTTTTTTTGGAAAATTCACGGCATTTTTTCCCCACCACACATTTATTAACTCTGATTTCCATGATAAGAATAACTTCTACACATTTATAGTTTGTATCTAATGACCTTGATGATCAGCAAACAATTGATCAAAAGCTAAGCAAAGAAAACACTGTGAATAAGATGAAAGTTCCTAATACGATAGTGGTTTTCTTCCTATCCCTTGTGGGAATTGGGTTCATTGCTTCAATTTCAACGGTCGGACCCGTACTAAATAATTTTGGAAATAAATCTTCTTTTGAAACAAAAGTCTACGAGGATAATCAAAATAACTATCACCCCATTAATATCAATTCTGAGCAAAAGTTTCCGGCTTCTCCCTTTTCCGCATTAGAGTCCAATAACTTTTCTGACCCACTCTGGAACACCGAATTTCCCGTTGAGGAATCATGTGAAAAAATGTATGTGGGACAGCAAGTGAACCCAGATGAAATTGAGTTGGATGTGCCCCTCTCTTACCAAAAAGCCCATGTAAGGTTAAATTGTACGGTTGAGAATAGTACAATAAAGGAAACAGTTATCGAGAACTCTTCATCTCTTTCATATTCAAGGGTAAGGCAAGCCCAAGCCTTTTTCATTCCCCAAAAAAGCAACTTAACTCAAATATCTCTGTATGGCGGAACTCCCGAAAAAAAAGATGTCTCCTCCTCGTTTAGAATACTAAATACCTCTTATGATGGTCCCGTCCTGTATGAATTCTCGCACCTAATCGTGGACGGCTGGAATACCATTGAATTTTCCAGCCCCCTTCAACTTCACCCTGGAAAATATTTTTTATGGTCAGAAAAAATTTCCTCTTGTGCAGAAAGAGCATGGTGTAGATCAGACATCGGGGATAATGATACCGAAAGTTACTATTTTTACGAAGATGATGATGATTCGGAATGGGTTTCTGCAGATTTTGATTTATCGCTTAAGATTTACACGAAAGAAATAATTACCCCTACCGAAATTTCCCTCCAATTGAACGGGAATTCTCCCCTATATGAAGTGGATGGTCGGGCCTTTTATGAATTCAATTGTTCCACAAGTTCAAATGAAATTGAGATTGAGATCGGGTATCTGTCCGAGTCCGATATAATTTTGAGATATTATGCAAACTTGACCTTTTTCCGATATGGCAATTGCTCGATCGCAAATATTGTTCGGCTTTCCGATGAGGTGTTGCTCTGGGATCTTTCGGTCGATACTGCATCTCCCTCTAGCAGCTTTACAGATTACCAAGCTCAGATGGGTGGCTTTAAACCCGATCATACTAACTTTTTGCTCTACAACGGAACAAAGGAAGTGGAATATTATATGCCAGATTCTTCTTCCTTGGTCGTTGAAGACGATATTGACTTAATTCATTTTCGATCTCCAAACAAATTACAGGTGCTTTCTATTAACGAGAATTTTAATCAAGGAGATACTCTTGCAGTTGAGGGATTCACCTCGGAGGAGGGATGGGTGAAAATAACGGTGTATTCGGATACCCAAATCATTTTTGAAAATTCTGCCCTGATTTTGGATACCTATGAATTTTCTTGGAAATCACCAGAGTCCTTAGATTCCACGTCGGTGGATGTGCGCCTTCAATATTTCTCTCCAAACCAATACGGGTTATATGAAAAAAGTTATTCTTACCAGCGTTATTCCCAATTTCAGGCCCAACCTCATACATTTTCGGCGTTAGAACCTATTCAAATAAAGTGTGAGTTCTTCGATGCATTCACTCAAGCACCAATTGACGGAGCGTCTGTTGCTTTCAATTTCAAAGGGAAAAAGGGAAATTTTACCCAAACCGAAGATGGTTCTTTTATTTGCTCTATCGCCGGAGAAATCGACGCTATCGAACCAGGAAATTATTCCATGAAGGTTCTAGCGACAAAAGAGGGGTATGATTCGATTAATGCTCAAATCCCCGTAAGCATCAAACCAAGGACAGCCATTCTACAATATGGTCCCAAAAAAATTAAAACCAAAAGTGGGGATAAGGTAGATCTCTCAATCTCTTTGCGAGATGAATTTTCCCAAAGTCCCCTTCTTACCCCGGTTGATCTCAAAGTTTCCTTAATGAGGGAAAATACCCAATACCATCAATTTTATGCATATAACCTTACCAAAGATCATACCCTAAGATGGAAAATTCCCGAAGGGATTCAAGAAGGCGTCTATTCAATAAAATTAGAGGTGGTGGATCCATATTATTATGGAGATCTGGAAATTGAGGGGGGATTTTCTGTAAAACCCTCCGTTCCTCTTCACCTTCTCTTACCCTCAGTTATTATTTCTCTATTTATTTCCATAGCGGTTGGGGTAAGGCTTAAAAAGGAAAGTGTTAAGAAAACCATCCAGGGCGTAATATTGATGCACGAACACGGACTCCCTATGGCAGAACTCATTCATGGGGAGGAGCTTGTGAAGGATCCTATATTGGTATCGGGGGGTATTTCTGGAATAATGGGCATGTTTAAACAGGTCACTGGGCATAGGGTGCACACAATTGGAATGGATGATGGTTATGTGGGCATTTACAATGGCGAGGGTTATAAAATTATCCTATTTTTGAAAAAAAATCCATGGTGGATTCGGACCAATATGGAAAACTTCGCAGAAAGTATTTTTAGTAAATACGGGGAGTATATCACCGCTTTTCAAGGTAAAATGAAAGAAATAAACCTTACCTCTCCCATCATTAGATTTTTTGGGAGGAAATCAGAAATAATGCGGGCTCTCTGCGAGCAAGCAA
>CAZEPC010000476.1:0-3683 GCA_964513765.1 uncultured archaeon | reverse complement strand
GTATAGTTTCCCCTCTAATTTTTTTATTTTGGTGTTAGCTTTGAAAACGGGCGGATTAAAAACACCAAAAACCCACGGAGAACTCTCTTCATAAGTTCCTGGTTTTTTAATATGGCTTAGGCACCTACCCGTGTTCTGAGAATACTTTTTATTGCAACAAATCTCTTCCCCTATAATTTTTTTATTTTCTTTCTCTCTTTTTTGGCCAATGCTCCAACAACTATTGCATTTATCTCCATTATCGCAAATATGTATGGTAATTCGTCTCAAATGCTTGTTATCTTGGTCCTTTTACTTGGCGTTAATTTAGGTAGGAACTTATTACCCCAAGGACCCGCATACGATGTGATGGCTTTAAACCTCGCTATTAAACATAAAGTAAAAGGATTTACTTATAATACATTTCTGAAAAAGGGTGGCCTCTTTGGCATATTTCATTTGTGTCTTTGCGTAATTTTTATCACAATCATGTACTTCATCATTTAAATCATAAGTAATGATTTGATTGCGTAAAGTTGTAGTCTCCACGCTTTAAAAGACATGCATGTTAAATAAAAGAGAAATTTGAAATGCATCCAAAATTAATCTGCACTAACCCCTTTGGACCCATTGTACAAATTTCTCGAAGATCTCGTCTAAACCTTCTGCCCGTTCGCTTAAAGAATACTCAACCCGTATAGGAACTTCCTTAAATGTCTTGCGATTAATTAATCCATATTTTTCCAGTTCCCTTAATCGAGACGTTATTGTTTTTGGACTCCCCTTTAATGCATCTTGAATTTCATTGAACCGCATATGCCCGTGTATCAATAAATGACGCAAAATTGGCATTGCATATTTTTTTCCAAATAAATTCAGAATTGATTTAATCCTACACTCGTCCATACACTCTTTAATGTCCTTATGCTGGACACAGTGCCATTTTTTAACGTTTTTCTTATTATTTTCCGCCTCTATAGCATCATATCTCGGTTTATATCTGGTCATTTCATAATCTGTCTCTTTTTGCTTATACTTTCGAGATAGGAAGTTAATTCATTCATTCACTCTGGGTATTTTAAATAATTCGTTTTCTTTATTTATAATATATTATGATGAATGCAACTTTATCTAAAAAAATAGCTCTCGAAACCATCAATTTGCGGAAAAGTTTCGGTTCCGTAACTGCCGTTAATGATATATCTTTTAAGATTGGGGAAGGTACAATTGTGGGCATTCTAGGTCCAAATGGTGCTGGAAAAACCACAACAATCAGATTAATAACGGGGGTTTTCAAACTAGACGGCTCTTCTCAAGTTAAGGTCTTTTCTGAAAAGCTTACTAACTCCCCGAAAAAGTTAAAAAAGCATTTTGGCATTGTCCCAGAAATAAGCAATGCTTACTCTGATTTTACTGTATGGCAAAATTTACAATTTTCAGGTACTGTATATGGACTATCCAAAGAAAAAATTAAATCAAAATCCCAAAATTTGTTAAAACGATTTGAATTAGAAGAAAAGAGAATGGCACGAACTAAGACTCTTTCAAAGGGGTTGAAACAGAGGTTAAACTTGTGCATGGCACTTCTCCACGATCCATCTATTTTAATCTTGGACGAACCTATGAGCGGATTAGATCCCTTTTCGGTAAGGATCGTTCGTAATCAAATCTTAGAATTTAAACGGGAAGGAAAAACTATTCTGATAACAACTCACAATATGAAAGAAGCACAACGAATTTGCGATCGGATATTAATAATGAATAAGGGAAAGATTATCGCGGATCAAACCCCCGAAAATCTTTTAAAGAACATAAAACCATCTTCTAAATTGGTATTTCAAATGGGAGAAACCCTATCTGAGGCAGAGATTAAGGAATTGCACAGTAAATTCGATCTGTCTCATCAAAAAAAAGAGGGATTATCCACCATTACCATCATTTCAATGAGTCCATTGAAGGATATTTTAGAATTCAACGATTTTATTGAAGAAACCGGTCATTCGGTTTCAAATCTTAAAATAAATGAATCTACCTTGGAAGAGGTTTTTATCCACCTTATAAAAAATGATTCAATAAAAGGCACGAATAAGCAGACTAAAAACACGAATAAGCAGACTAAAAACACGAATAAGCAGACTAAAGGAGAGAATAATGATGGAAAGTGATCAATTGAGAAGAATAGGGGCACTCACGAGAAAAAACTTATTACTTTATGTAAGAAAGGGACCCGTTTTAATTTTTGGTCTTATGTTTCCCTTTTTCATGCTAATCTCGTGGATTTTAGGAAGGGATATTTCACAAGAACAGATATTTGTAGGGATTATAAGCATGACTTCGTTTTTTACTGCAACTGCGGTTAGCCCGGTAATATTGCCTATAGAAACGCGGGAAAAATCATTGGAAAGAGTTTTGGGATCGCCTTGTTCTTTAAACGAAATACTTGTGGGAATCACCATCGCCTCCACTCTATATTCGTTCATCATCACGAGCATCATTTGTTCTATCTTTCTCATTGCCAATCCCACCCTGATTGGATCTTTCTTATCGGGCTTAATTATGTTTTTAGGTATTTTATTAATGGGGCTATTAGGATCTCTCTTAGGATTATTTGTTTCAGCCAAGCCTACAGACCAAACCTCTGATATTATGGTTCTCGTTAATATGGTGAAATTCCCTCTATTATTTTTGGGGGGTGTATTTATTCCGTTACGTGACTTGTCTTCATTGTCGTCTATACTTAATTTAATCTCCCCACTTACATATTTAACTGAGCTTCTACGGGGAACTGTGGTACAAAGTAATAGTATCATCCCCCCATGGATAAATCTCTTGATAATGGGTGGTTGGATTTTACTTTTGTTTTTTATGAACTATAAAATCCATCAGAAAACGATGCCCAAAAGATTTTCGGAATCAACGGGGAAAAAAAGAAAGAGGGACGGAAGTAAAAACAATGGAAGTACAAACAACGGAAAGAAAAAGACAAAAAGGATGATGATGAATAAATGATTTGGGAAAATATAATCTATATCGCTAAAGAAAACGACGTTTTAAAAAGGAAGATCCGTAAGCACGATCTTATTCTAAAACTCTCTATCTGGAAAATTTTTGTGGAACAAATAAAGTAAAAAAGAGAATATAGAACAAAAAAGATAGAACAAAGAGCATATTCAATTCTTGCCCAATTTCTAATTGAACTTCCCTTCCCTAAAGGGATGGGATTCGTAAGATGGGTGCTAAGCTATGTGATATATTCCCTTTGGGTTGTCAAAATCCCATTCTGCCCTATGTATCGTTATATCCTTAATTCTTGTTTTTTTTATAGATATTTTTCCTTATTTCCTCAAGTACCCAAACAGATGAAGAGACAATATAAACTATGAACCAATCAAAGAGGGTGAGGGGGGTTGTAGCCAAGATATCTTGGAAAAATGGAATAATGGTTACTAAATATTGTAAAACAACCGAAAATACCATGGCTCCCACTAACCATCGATTTTTGAACAATCCAATCTCAAATACTGATTGTGTTCTTGAACGGCAGTTCAGAGCATTAAATACTTGAAATGTGGATAAAGTAATGAAGGCCATCGTCTTTGCTTTTTTGATGGCATCCGCGTTTCCTTCTTGATAATAACTAAGGTATATGGAGAGGGTCCCAATTGCCATGCAAAATGCAACATACACAATATTGATAAAAATAT
>CAZEPC010000475.1:0-3692 GCA_964513765.1 uncultured archaeon | reverse complement strand
TTGATTCGCATGTTAGTACGTAAGGCCTTGAGATTCTCAATCATCTTCTTTCCATCATATTTGTTAATTTTTTTATCATGTTTCTCTAATTTCTCATTATATTTCTCCATCTTGTCATTATGCTTTTCCGAAAATTGTGGGGCCATTGGTTCGGATATATTTTTTTCATTAATCATGGTAAGAGTATTAGGAAATATTTCCTTAAAAAAGAAAAAAATTTTCCCAAAAATTGGGATCTTAAATAGTACAAAAAAAAATTAATACATAGAAAGGGGTGCTGATGTGATTACAACATATAGACCAGACATTATGATTGATCTATTGGATGAAATAGGCTTCTAAAATCTTATTTTTTTATATAATATATTTTTAATCATATTTTTTCTTTATTTATTTGAATAATTTATGAGTAATAAGACCACCAAAAATTCATCTCAAAATCAAGCCTTGATTATTTGTTATTCATATCACCATCATAATACCGAAAAAATTGCAAAGGTATTTGCAAATAAATTAAAAGCACCATTGAAAACACCCCTTCAAATTAAACCAGAAGAAATTGAACAATATTCACTTATAGGTTTTGGATCTGGCATTTATAGTGCAAAGCATCATAAATCAATATTAGATTTTGTCGATAGAATTCCTCCAGTTTCTAATAAAAAAGCTTTTGTTTTCTCTACCGATGGATCTCCCAGATTCTTTACCAAATACGATTCTTCATTAGAAAAAAAGCAGATGAAAAAAAATCATCAAATTCTGAATAATAAACTGAAGGAAAAGGGTTTTAAAATTATCGGAGAGTTCAATTGTGCAGGATTCAACACGAATAGTTTTTTAAAGTTTTTTGGAGGAATTAATAAGCGAAGGCCTAACTCTGATGATTTAGAAAAAGCAAAAAAATTTGCATATTCTTTGAAAGAATATCGTTAATTACGGCGTAATTGTTTTGACAATTATCTGCCCAGGGGTGGTTGGTGATGCATAAGGTGCATAATCAGAACTGTGCATCATGGCCACCTCTGTTATTAATTGACACCATGATGTCTCAGGATAACCTTCATAATACATAGTAAACGAAACTAGATTATATTCATCTACGGGCAACGTGTGGCCAATTTCAAACAAAATTTCGGTATTAGACCCATCAAATATGCTAAATCTCAGATTCATTTTCCCTCCATTCGGATCCTTAAAGGAAGCCGATAAGGATATTTCAATTGTTTCTGACTCTTGAACATCAAATGTCGTGCGAAACCCCTCTATTTCGTTAAAAGTGTTACTGGCTGAATGAGGGCTTATAATTGTATTCTTCCAATATCCGGTTATTCCAGTTTCCTCCTCAGAGGGACTCTGAATTTTAATAACGATTTCATCTTGACCTATATTATTATTTTCATCAGTAACACGCACCGAAAGGTTCCACCACCCATCACCAAACTGAGGAAGGCCCGTATCCCACGTAAAGGGCAGGATTGTCGAATTCACTGAACCGTTTATGAGTATCTCCACCGAATAATCTGACTCCTCCCAAATCATAGCACGCACCGAAATATTTCCCCAATATGCCTCTCCGTCATCGGGATCTAATATCCCTACCAGAGGTGCTGTGAAGTCTCCGGGATTTTCTAGTGCTGTAATGCGGGCTTCTAACAAGGCTAAGTCAGACTCCAAGTTATTCATGTCGTCGCTCAAGGTTGTGTTGATATTCAGCATTGTACCATTGAGTGATTCGAGATTATTCGAAAGAAGGACTATCGTGTCATTCAGGGCTTGAATCTCGTCTTTATAATCTTCGCTAGGCAGTTGGTCCATTTGCTGCTGAAGTGCAATCAAGGTGGCGTTAAGGTCGTTAATTAATGCCATAATATCGCCGTAGATCACATTCGGATGGTCTTCGGTACCGTAAAATACATCGTCGTCAATCAGAATGGTTGCACTGTCGTAGGCATACACTTTGTGCACTATACTGTTGGTGATGGTGACTTGCGAGGTGTTGTAGGCATAGATTTCTTCCACGGTGTGGGGGCTATTAACAATGTTCACCCTTCCCTCATCATAAACTTCAATGTTGCCAACTAAAGTGAGGTCAAGACCATTAAAGACACCATAAACTTTCACGCAGCTCTCGGGGTCGGCAAAAGTAAAGGTTCCTTTTTGAAATGTCACATTTTGGCCCTTTTCTACCACGTAATCTCCATCAAGAATGTGGTCCCCATTAAGTACAATCATCTCGGGTGCTTTGAGGTCGTAAAAGGCACCAAAATAGATGCCCAAGGGCAATATTATGGCTATCATCACGACCGCGGCTATGATCTTTTTTTTATTCATTGATGTGTTGTCTTCGCTCATTAGCATCACTTTCTGATTTTCCTTCTTTAGTTCAGCATCTCGAAAATTCTCCCCAAGGGGTCATGAAATACTAACATAATTCTAAAAGCACTGACATTTAAATCTTAGTGAAAAATTAGGTTGAAAATCATAGGTTTAATTCTACCTACAAAATAACCAAATATTGAACATATTTTCCTTTTTTGAGAAATGTCATAAACGAAATCGGTAATAGAATTGGTTTAGTTGTCTGTAAAGCTTTCCCTTTCGAGACTAGATGGCTCATTAGCCCTCAATATTTTTTCAGTTTTTTATACAAATATTTTCTATCCATCTTAGATTCATAATGAAAATGCTCAAGAAAAAAACCCCCGACCGCCACAATGCCTTCGTGTACGATTATCATCCCGCCACACGCAAGAGGAGGGCGGCTGTCGGTCTGGTCTATTTCATGTTTCTCGCCACCCTTATCTTAATTTTAGAACTCTATGCCCATCCGGGATATTTCGCCCTTTGCGTGTTCTTAGGGATCACAATGGGGGGAATTCTTTTCCATGATCGTTCCATGATCCTCGGGACCCGCCCTCTGGGCGCTCAGATCCCGTTCTCCCAAAAACGAACCGACCATATTAGATTTTTCGTCCTACCATCCTCTTATAGCCTTGCACATTCGGACAATGCGGGCTCTTTTCATTCTTCGGATATACTTGCGGGAGGGAAAAAGGGACAATCTCGGCAAACTCGCCGCCCTCATTGGGATCCGCTGTTCGTGTTTAACCGCAAAAATAACCATCTGGCGGCCATCGGGGGGATCGAACTTAAGGCCATGGCGCTGCATATCAAACCCAACTTTTCCGATTTTCTCCGAAGGTTGCAGGCCATTTCATCCTTTATCCCGTTGTGCATCCAAATGAGTGTCAGTAACAACCAATTTTCTTATCGCATGTTCATCTCCAAGAGAATTAAAAATCCCACCCACCGCAAGGTGGGAGAGCTGCTCACCACCTTTCAGCAGATCGGTGCCGAATTTCGCACCGCCCTTATCTCTAACATGACCCATTTCAATTTCTCCTGTATGGACGGTACAAGAACCGCCCGGAGTATCTTGGAAAAAAACCTGATCCAAAAATCACCGATTTACAAAAAGAAAACAGGGCATAGGGACCCCATGGGTTTTCGGAAAATGCTTACCGCCCTCTTCATGGCAAATATTTTCGCCTTGGGCTATATCCTATTTGAAATCAAAGAGAAGGTACCTCCCAAGTTCTATTGGGCGGGACTTATTTTATCCCTCGCGGGATTATTACTTTTCGGGGGGCGATGCTGGTTCCTTTGGTCGAGAACACATTGTGTTGAGAACT
>CAZEPC010000474.1:0-3692 GCA_964513765.1 uncultured archaeon | reverse complement strand
TATTATATTTATTGACCAAGGGAACCAAGTAATCTTTAATTTCTTTAGAAGGACGGCTCAATGTGTATTTTTTCTGCACATGAAAGGCACTTCGATGAATACATAAAATGGCAAACTGCCCATCATCCGCGGCTTGTTGTAAATGATATTCCAGAAATTCATATTGATTTACTTTTCTTTGATTGCCTTTTCTCGATCCATTGTTTTCTTCCCCCGGAAGAGTTAGAAATTTATCATCCGATTTGGGATCCAAAGAATGATGCCCCGTCAATATAATAAACCTGAGCATAGAGCCGTATTCAAAGAAATAACTGTGTTCAATATCGTAGAATGCATCATATTGAGAAATGGGTTTGGCATCGTGATTGCCGATAACGGGCATATATGGAACGTTTTTGAAGAGTTTATGTTTGGTGGTGAAAAACGCATTATTTTCATGAAGATTCCAAATGTTTTGGTTAATATCCCCCAAATGAACCATAAATTCGGGTGATTCTTTGTATTGTGCATGATTAACCAATTGGGCCAGCACCGGCACAAAATCGGCGATTTGATCATCCCCGTATATGATGAATTTTGCCCCTTTCTTGCTGTTCGGAGTGTTTCGATAGGAATTCGCTTTTTTGGTCGCCCCCGTGGTAAAATGATATGATTTGCCCCCAAATACCAGGTTCTCTTCTAATCCAACTTGGTAATAGTATTTTGTGTAAGGTTCTAAATCTTCGAGAAGAATATGATAATACCACCGATCTTTTTCCTTATCTATCTTGTGGCACCGAAATTCCTTGACGGGGGATCCATCAAACGAAGATACCCTGGATACCTTAACCCAACATGATTGGGCGTCCTTCTTATATTTTTCATCCACAGCCACCCAATTGACCATCATTGTGGACGATGGATCGTATCTAAAATGGATATAGGGGCCATATTTCGATTTATCTCTCCAATAATGGAGATAACTCCAAAATAAAATGACGGACACAAATAAAAGAAAGAATTCAATATAGGGGTAAAGAAAAATAAGCCCGAGTATGGCTATAAGTATAATCGAATATAATTGAAATTTTTTCATGCTTGGTCCTTCTATGATTGTTGATAGGTCTTTAGGTATTTTATATAAAGAAATAAATATCTTTAATCTTCTTTTAATTCTATGAGTGCTGAAAATAATAATCAGAAAGAAAAAGTGGAAGAAACACAGAATAATCAAAAAGATTCGGAGGGGAGAAATTTAGATGAAAACGGAAGAGACATTGACCAATTAGACGATAAAAAAACCGTATTCTCCTGGGCTCTGTATGATTGGGCAAACTCTGCCTTTGCAACCACCGTAATGGCCGGCTTTTTTCCCTTATTCTTTGAGGCATATTGGTCCGTCAATGTAGACACCACCACAACCACATATTATTTAGGATTAGGGAATTCAATTGCATCCATAATAGTAGCAGCGATGGCCCCATTTTTGGGTGCGATTGCCGATAAAATGTCCGGAAAAAAGAAACTGCTCTCATTCTTTGCGTTTTTGGGGATTATCATGACTGGGGGGTTATGGCTCATCTCGGCAGGAAAATGGCAAATGGCCATTACCTTTTACATTTTAGGAACCGTGGGATTTTCCGGAGGAAACATATTCTACGATTCACTTTTAACTGGCGTCGCATCCGATGAAAAGGTGGATTATGTGTCCTCTCTGGGTTTTGCAATGGGTTATATTGGAGGAGGCGTTTTATTTACCATTAATGTGCTCATGTTTCTTATGCCCGAAACCTTTGGGCTGGTGGATGATGTGCAAGCCATAAAAATCTCTTTTCTTTCCGTCGGAATATGGTGGGCAGTATTTTCCATTCCTATAATGATTTGGGTTAAGGAACCGTATTTGGAAAACTCGCTCCCATTAAAGAAGGCGGTGAAAGGCGGGTGGAAGCAATTAAAGTCCACCTTCCAGGAAATCCGGCACTTAAAGTATGTGGGCATGTTTCTTCTGGGCTATTGGTTTTATATTGACGGGGTAGATACTATCATTAAAATGGCCGTTGATTACGGCACCTCCCTCGGCTTTGAATCTTCTGACTTAATCACTGCTCTGTTAATTACCCAATTTGTGGCGTTCCCCGGCACGCTCTTGTTCAATAAATTTGCCAAAAAAATTGGGGTGAAGAGGGGAGTGTTAGTGGCAATTGGTGCATACATCGGGATTACCGTAGGTGGGTTTTATATGAACGATGAAACGGACTTTTATGTGTTGGCAATTCTTATAGGGTGCTTTCAAGGTGGTATTCAGGCCCTTTCAAGAAGTCTATATTCAAGATTGATCCCCAAGAAGAAATCTGCCGAATTTTATGGATTCTTTAATATGTTGGGAAAGTTTGCCGCGGTGCTGGGACCCGTTATGATCGGGGTAGTGAGTCGCCAAACCGGAAGCAATCGATACGGGATTCTCTCAATCATCGTACTCTTCATCATCGGAGGAATCATTCTTTACTTGGTGGATTTGGAGGAAGGGGAGAAAATGGCCAAAAAGTACCTCACAGAAATCTAAATAATAAATAAATTTTTTTTTGAAATGTACGCTAAATTTTTATGCACTCCCCACATATTTTCAATCACTAAGCAATCCTACGGGATAGATTCAGATGAATAAACTTCAGAAAGCCCAGGAGATTCTCGATAAAAAAGAAATAGATGGTTGGTTAATTCCATGTAATGAGCAAAGCGATATACATTCCCCGTGGTTATTGGGAGTTAAATCTCATGGAAGACATATGATATATATTGATAAAGAGGGCAATCACCGTGTTATATCCAACCAGATGGAAAAACCGATGATTGAAAAGGCCATAAAGAAAAATGAACTCAACATGAAAGTTGTTAAGTATAAAAAAACAGATAATCTTAGAAAAATGATAAAAGAACTTATGAAGGATAAGAAAGTTGCCCTCAATTACGGAGAGCGAGTTTATTCAAATAAAGGTACGGGCTTTGCCGATTATCTTCATCATGGTGAGTTTTTAACCTTACAGAATTTATGCCCCACCACCCAATTCGTATCGGCCGCCCCGCTTATAGAAAATCTCCGAAGTATAAAAACAAGTGAAGAATTAGATGATCTTCGGGAGACTGCCAAGGCGACTATGGAGATTTTGGAGGATCTTCCCAATTGGGTAAAGATCGGGATGACCGAAAAAGAAGTTCAAGCCAAATTAGAATACGAGTATCGAAAAATCGGGGAAAAATCATTTGATGCCATTGTGGCCATGGGAGAAAATTCCGCGGATCCCCACCATAATAGTAGTAAAAAAAAGATTGGAGAGGGTTGTTTGCTTGTTGATTCCGGATTGAAAATGGATAAAATGTGTTCGGACATCACTTGGACCTTTTGGGTCAAGTCAAAACCCCCACAAGAGTTCTTGGATGCATATTCGGCCCTTATCGAGGCGAAAAAGGAGGCAAATAAATATTTTATCGGGGGAGAGAAGCATAAAACCCCGGCCATTAAGTGCCGTGAAAAACTTAAAGATTTAGGCTATGAACATGAGAAATTATTCATCCACGGTTTGGGACATTCAATGGGATTTGAGACCCACGATATAGGAACTTCAATCTCTTGGAAAGCTCCCGAAGAGTCATTCCTAAAGGAAAATATGGTGTACTCAAATGAGCCTGGCCTTTATTGGAACGGCAAATGGGGG
>CAZEPC010000473.1:0-3697 GCA_964513765.1 uncultured archaeon | reverse complement strand
AGGATTGTGCGGAGTAAAAGCCAGCTATTATGTGGATTGTACCGGAGAGGGAATGGTCTGTCGAGCCTCGAGGTGTGATATGAGAAAGGGAAGGGCAGAGGATCACCTTCAGCTCCCAATGTCAATTATTGGATTTTATCGAAGAAAATCATTTTTTCATAAAACGCGAAATGTTCCAGAGAAATACTATGAGTGGAATCCCATCCTAAGAAAAGCCGATAAACCCATGACGAGCTTTAGCAAATGCGGTAAGTATAGCCAGGGGGTTAAAATTAAAATTCCAAAATATGATGCCACAAACTCAAAACAATTAACCGAGGCGGAAATTCACGGCAGAAAAGAAACAATGCGGGTTTTGGACTATTACCAAAGAAAAAGGAGGAAACGATGGGAGCTCGATCATTTTTCACCCATCATCGGCATTAGGGAGGGAGCACGGGTGGTGGGCGAGTACTGCTTAACAGTGGAGGATTGTAGAAATGGGAAACGTTTTGAAGACGCCATTGCTGTCGGTCATTATCCCTTAGATGCCCACGATCCGGGTGATAACAAAAGAACCTATATCCTGGCCAAGAATGAACTACGTGTCCCTCCATATGACATCCCCTTTCGATCCTTGATCCCGAACGGAATCAACAACCTCCTTGTGGCTGGAAGAAACCTCTCCGCGGATCAGCTCGCTTTGAGTTCTGCCAGAGTAATGACTACTTGTTGTGCAATGGGACAATCCGTTGCATTAGGAATTGAACTATGTCTAAAAAAAAGTATCTCCCCGCTTAAGCTCGCAATCAATAATCCCTCAGATTTGAAAAAAGAAGTGGAAAATTTCGGGATTTGTTTGGATCACAAGCTTTATTTCCCCAAACAATTAAAATAAAGCACTTTATAGGAGAATTTCATGAAGGCCCCCAAATTGAACCCACAATTGAGCATGACCTAAAATACATTCATCTCAACACCTATTGGAGACACCAACTCAAGAATTAACAGAACATAAGATATAGAGAAAAAAGGAACTTCTTCAAGCCCTTGCAAAATAAAATGCTGTTGCTTACTCTTGGATTGTTTTATTTTCTATTTATGTCTTGGATCCTTACTTAGGAATCCTTTAATTCCAGGAGTACCACCGAGTTTTTCATTAAATCCAACTTTAGCGAGATCTCTCCATTGTCAATCTTTTCAATATATCTATTGGTTGAAGAAAGCAAAGATTCTTGCTCTAATTGGGAGACTTGCTCTTTAGATAAATATTGTGGTGAGTCCATCGACTCCCACAGCCTAAATGCATTATTATGGTTTTTATCAATCCTATATTCGGTAATATTCAGCTCTTTACCATCCACCATGCCCAAATCTTCAAACACATCAATTCTCAGATTTATTTTCCTTCTAAATCCCAAAAGATTGATTTCATCATGATTGGTGAGGAGGATTTTTATCCCTTTATTTCCACAATCAAAAGCCAAACTATTCAATCTTCCGTCCGAAAAAGCAGTGCCTTCCCCCGAAATATGTAAAAGGTTGGCACCATCCGGAATTTTGTCCATCAATTGAGCTGCGCTGAAAATAGGTTTCCCCACAACCGCATCACAGGGAGAAAGGGGCATGTCTTCGGGTATTTCTGTTTCAATCTCAAGTGCCTTTCCACTTTCTCTTTCTGAGGCTTGTAAAAACAAGGGAGTCAAAAATCCTCGGGTTCCGTAAAATGATTCTGCCTCCCACGGAAATAAAATGGCGTGAGAAAAGACACTGTTTAAGGTAAAGTTATATTCATATTGTAATTGTGCCAAGTTAATAATTATGGTGGAATACCAGGCAGAATAATACTCTGTATCACGGAACTTAAACCGAGGATCATCATGTTTATTCCTATGGGATCCTACGATGGGGTCGGCTTCATTAAGATGATACTCCATCGAAGACCCTTGAGATTGATCATATTGAGGAAATTCCTTGATAATCTGAAAGAAATTCTCGACTCTGTTTTTTAAATGGCTATGGGAGGGATAAAGATCCTCCCCATCGCTTCCCTTGCTATGAAAAGAAATAAAATCCAAATACTCGTTATTATCATCACAATATTGAAGGAAATATCTAAATTCTTCCATATCCTTGGCAATAGCCGGCCCACCCACGAGAAAAGATCGGTCAATGGATTTTATCACATTTACGGTTCGGGAATAGAGTTTGCAATACTTTTCAATACCATCATTCCAAAATGAGCCAGCATCCGGTTCATTCCACACCTCATATCTCCATGTAAGTACCTCCTCTAGTCCGTATCGGTCTATAAGATGATTAGTAAAATTGGAAATAAGGTGTTCCCATTTCAACCAATCTGCCGGTATCCTCCGCTCTGGGTTATCATCTGGCTGTGAAGAGATTAATTGGGGCATAAACCCAATCTCAATAAAAGGCGTTATTCCACAATCCAAGATTGAGTCATATACATTATCCACAATTGTCCAATTGTACCCAATCTCCCCATTATTCTTTGTATAGAGGACATCTCCACCAGCATTTGCCTTCCCCCGCCTATCACCATCACTTGAGGTGAACACCCCATGTAGGCGTGCATATCGGAATAAGCCCTGCGCATTATCTTCGAGATAATTCCAATACTGAAGGCCGCGAGGTTGCTGGCTGGCCTCGAACTCGTCGGCAAATAAACACAAGGGTTCGATATCCCAAATGTTTGAATGAGCCTCGTTTTTTAGACTTGAAACTCGAATAGTAGATTTCCGATCAACAAGATAGTAGGTGCCAAAACCGAGAAAAGATGTTGCCACAAGCATCGATATGATGATCAATAATTTTCCCAACTTGGACATTTGTTTAAATTTAGAAGATATTTTCATGTTAAAAACTAAGAGAATAATTCAAAAAAGTTTTATAGGAATGTTATTTCTTTTCAAAAAGAAAAAATTACACACCTTTATGCAATAATGGCATTGTTAGATCGTAGCCTTTATCTTGACACATATTAAGCACTTCTAGGCGAACCTTAGAGTCTATGGGGTTTATTTCCTTTACTTTAGATACATTGTAAAAACACGAATATTCCACCGCATAATCCAAAAACTTGGAGATAACACATTTTGGTTCGGGATCTTGGAGAACACCATCAACCCTGAGAACGGTTTCAATAAGATCTTTCATAATGGGGGCTGGTTTAGCTTCATAATCCAAAGTTATTATAACGGATCTCCCGATAATCTCTCCTGATTTTGAATAATTGATGAGCTTTGATGAAAGCATTTCTTGGTTTGGTATTGACATGATAGTTCCGTTAAGATACCGGATTTTGGTATACATGAATTCAATAGCCGCCACATCCGCCATTTTTCCTTCGATTTCAATCCTATCCTCCCTCTGATAGGGTTTGCTAATCATTATGATAATTCCAGCTAATGCATTCCCTAAAGTGTTCATCGCCGCGAAACCTATAACTGTAGCACTCATAACTGCAATCGTGCTTGTTATAATACTAACACTTTCTGCAAATTGGGCCAACACAACCGAAATAACTACGATGTAATCAATAGTTTTCACTATTTTCTTAAGCACATTGGCATTGCCCTTTCTATCTACATCTTTATCGTAATATTTATCAATTTGTTTGATAATCAGTCGATAAAGAACCCAACCAATAAAAATTGCAATCCCAGATATAATTAAACCCGTAAGATTTTCCTTA
>CAZEPC010000472.1:0-3702 GCA_964513765.1 uncultured archaeon | reverse complement strand
CTTGTGAATTTTTCCATTTTGCGGTTGCATATACTGCCCCTAAACCAGCAGTCTCGATTTCGGCAGCCGTCAGCGTGGAAAGATAATCGGTTCCATTAAAGTTAACTCCTTTTTTATATGAACTTATGTTTCTTTTTGAGAGAAAACTATTAGTGGTAATGGCAAAATAGGACTCAAGTTGATAGTTTCCTGAATCAGTCATATTCAAAACAAAATCATAGGTTTTTCCGGTATCCCGTGTGATATTATTCCCAACTGCAGTAAGATTATTATATGTTTCAACTGATTCGGGGTAGAAAAAGAATTCCGCGGTTTGGCTTTGAAATTCTTGATTAATGGAGGTGTTAATCATTATCTGGTGGGTTTTATTTGAGCCATCAATCGGATCTAATGAGATTAAACCTTGATACATTCCCGTGGATCCAAATTCTGAGAGAGCAATGATTTTTTGGGTCTCATTGGCAAAAATTAAGGAGGCATTAATGTCTGCCCCACTGGTTAGACCACTAACTGCCATATTCTCCTCCGAGATATCAGAATTATTATAGGGAAACACGGAAAAGGAGAAGTATCCATCTGTGAGTCCCCTATTTTCAAGCTCAATGCTGATTTTTGTTTTTTTGGAGGTATTATTTGTAAGATATTGAATCAGGTTTTCCCATAATCGAGAATGATTCTCATATAACGAGGGGGAATTATAAAATGAATCCCTAAAGAGATGGTAATCGCCAAGTGAAACTAATTTTCCTTTACTGGAATTTGCAGAATATTCGGCCCCCAAAATCTTATCTTCATAGGAAAACAGTTCTTCCGCATTTGGTCCTAATTCAAAAGAAGAACCAAAACCGAATTGAAAACCATCTACCCCACTAAAGATAGGAGAAGTACTTGAATAATTAACTATATTCTTAGGAGAATAGGAGGCAGTAACACCATAATCAATGTAATCAAACAAATTTCTCCCATCCAGCTGAATATCCACTTGAAGTTCATTAAACAAATCATTGATTGATTCCTTGTTCATATTCTCTAATTTGGTCCCGAGGAAAAGTATGGATCCTCCGTTATTGAAGTAGTCCTTAATTGCCGCGACCTCATAATCGGAATAAGGTAGAATAGGAACTTGAAGAACTAAAAGATCGATGTTTGAGAGTTTTTGGGAGTTTAGAATCTGCGCATCGGTTTCATAGTCATAATCCGCAGTCCAATTTTGCATATCAAAATCCAAACTGAAATTTTTTTGGTACAAATCATACATAGCATGATAGAGATTGATTTGATTGTAGAGATTATGTTGGTTGGGATACATATCATTCATCCCGTGATAACTATCGAATAATACCTTTCCTTCGGGGAGGGCAACCGAGAAATTCACCAAAATTTGATTAAGAACCTCACCGGTTGTTCCATGAATAATATTTATATAATCTTCTCTAATACCTGGTGTGGCATTATATAAAATAGAGATCTTTATCGAGATCGATTTAGTATTAGTTTCGGAGAATCCAACGCTTTGAGAGGAATATTCGCTCTCAAAAACCACCCCTTGTAAATCGGGAAATTCTAAATTAACATCTGTTTGATTTCCAGATAGCAAAGTTATATTAAGCTGTTGAGCATCTCCTGGAAATCTGAGAAAATCGTAGGGTGCATATGGCACCTTTTTTGGAAAACTGCTGATATGCCAATTCACATCACCCCATTTTTCATATACACCATCTAAATACTCAAGCGATGCAGATACATTAATCAAGCCTGCACCTTGGGCATTCCCGTAACCTTCAGAAGTTAGCCTCTCGATTTGGTTTGCCCCTTCAACCAAGGCAATTCGAATTGTTTCTGGGTTGGCATTTGGATATTTTTCCAATAACAGTGCGGCAGCACCTGCCACAAGAGGACCAGCCATACTTGTTCCAGAGAGTGAAACATATGAGAAATAGCCATCGGTCGCGATTTTTTTATCCAAGATATCGGCTTCTAACGCGATTAATGAGTCTCTGGCGAGAGGAGCGATAATATTTTGACCGGGTGCAATTACATCTGGGTAAAGTTGATTTGAATGGGTTGGACCTACGCTGCTGAAAGAAGTGACATGATCATTAATATCGCTGGCACCAACAGAGATCACGTGGGTACCGGCGGCAGGGGATCCTCCCGTAAAGAAGTCCGATCCAGAATTACCCGCAGAAGCAATAGCAACCACCCCTTGCTTGGTAATATTCTTAATTGCCAATGCTTCGGGGGTTTCGGGTTCCGGCCACGTGTCGCCGAAACTCATGGAAATTATATCTGCACCTTGTTCATAACTCCATTCAACTGCAGCAATAATCTGATCTTCATCCAAAAACCCGCTAGAATTTGAGGCTTTTGCATTAATTATTGAGGCATTTGGTGCTACTCCCCGATATCCTCCATCAGACACATGGCCATTTCCAGCGGCGATCCCCGCAGCATGTGTTCCATGGCCATAACCGTCAAGAGTGTAATTTTCTTGAGAAATTCCCTCTTCGTAGGTAAAATTTTTAGAAGCCACAATCCGTGAATTATTCGGATCTCCGTTTTCGTAAAAGTCTGGATGAACACTAATTCCCGTATCAATAATGGAAATCTTAACGCCTTTACCTGTCTGGGCCAAATCCAAAGCACCCACTGCCTCCAGCCACCAATTATTATAGCTGAATTCGGCACTCCAATTTGCATCACTATATATGTCCAAACTCTTGAGAGTTTCTTTAGGCAAGGAACTAATCTGTGGTGTTTCCATTTTTCGGCTGTCAATATCCCCGATTTTTCTTATTTCAGTAATTTGATTGAGATCTGAGATTAAACTCTTTAAATCTAAAAAGGGGATTCTAATGGAAACTGCGGGAATTATATTATAATTAAAATTTACTTCATATTTTTCAGAATATTTTTCCAAGATCTCAATCCGTTCCTTCTTGGATACATAGTTTTGAAACAATACCATTATATCCATTCTTATATTTTGAGAATCTTCAACACCATGTATTGAAGAAATTCCTGATTGTGAGAAGAATTTAGTAAATTTTTCTTGAAAATCAGCTTCTAACTTAGAGGTCTCTTTAGAACTTAATTTGGTTCCTCTAAATCGATCAAAATCATCGGATAATTTTAGATTCATTGAATTATCCAGACCTAATGTTTGAATTTCGGGACTTGGAATACTATTTTTCTGTGCTGATTTATTAAAAGTAGTACTATTATTATACGCTGAGGAGAAAGACAAAACAGAAATAAAGGGCAATATGATCATCATGATAAGTAGGATAAATGCTTTCATATTTAGGTTAAATTTCTTTTTCTTTTTTATGTGTATAGGGTTCATTTTGAAAATCCTCTCTATTCTTTTGTTAATACACTATCTAAGAAAAGTCTGGTTTATTTATCTAATCGTTATGATTTAAAAGGATTAAATCATTTGAGAATCTATTTTTGGAATTGGCAAATTTTATAATTTATGTGGTATTGAGTAAGATGAGTATCATGGGTTTATACACACTTGTAGAACAGCTATTACCTAAACAATTTTCAATTTATCGATTAATGACATTATTAAACATGGAAGAAGATGATGCAAGAGAATGCAGAAACATCTTAAAGCAGTTTGCTCAACAGGGTTATATCAAACGGTTAAGCAAAAATATGTACGAAAAAATTGTTGAGTCCGAACCTGTAGAACAA
>CAZEPC010000471.1:0-3741 GCA_964513765.1 uncultured archaeon | reverse complement strand
TGTTAAAAGAGGAATTAGGAGCAATCCGCAGATATAACAACGCCGCGGCCCAAAAAGAAGAAACCAAAGTAGAATTCTAAAGAATAGGATTCATTGAATTAAATTCATCAAAAACATGAATCCCTAAGTTTCTACTTTTTTTCGATAATTTGAGCATTATGCAACAATTTTTTTATAATTTTTCTTCTCTTTGCTTCCTTTATTTTTCCATCTCTTCTAACATTAAAAAAAAGAAGTAAGATTTTTTTATATTTTAATCCTTAATATAGTATCTATGACCGATAAATGGCAGATCACGGTAAATATTGAGGATGAGGTCGATAACTTCCAATTGGTCGATATAAAAGAAGTTCTAGAGGGCTATCTTAATGTTAATAGAACCTTTTTCGATGAATTACTCGATATCGTGAAAATGATTAAAAAATATAGTATTGGGAGGGGACTTGAGAAAGTAATTGGTCCTGATAAAGAGGATTGGTCCAAAAATTCTTGGGTTTTTATCATTTTCAAGGATAAGGAAAAGCATATCCCTTTTTGGCTCCTATTGAAGAGAGAAAAAGACCTCAACGGACATTTAGTGGCAATGGGGCCTGATTCTTGTTATGAATATTTCCGACGTTCAAAAGTGGCAAGCGATGAAATAAGAAGGATTATCGAATATCTTTTGGCATATCCTCAGAAATTTGAAGTGCTTATTCTCATTCCAAATTTTGTTGAATAAAATAATGTTGAATAATAATCATGTGTTGATCTGCTCTTTTTTCTCAGACTTTGAATTCGAGGAATCCTCATTCTTTTGTTCTTTTTTGGTTCCAAAATCTGTAGTTCGAAGATATTTTCGTTCATAATAACCCGGACGCTTCAACGCCCCAAAACTTCTCACACCTTTTTCAGCCAACTGTTTTTTCAATTCTTTGGCCCTTTCTTCATCAATTTCTTCCCTTCTAAGACAATAATCAATAATTTCAAGTGCCTCTTCTTCGGTAGAACATCTTCGAATAAAATCACAGACACCCGGGTCGTATAATTCTTTGGGCCTTACCTCAATTTCTTCTTTCTCTTTTTCCTCATCCTCTTCACCCTCAACTCTAACCCCATCTATAGGAATTGTGGCATTTTCTTGTATTTTCTCATTTTTTAATTCAGCCGCGAGATTAGGGAGAGATGTTTCAAAATCATCCCGATCGTATTCAATGGTGAGATTATCTTCCGACTGCTTGGCTTTGTAATCCTTTTTTTTCATATTCTTTCCAGTCCTCTAACTTACTAGAAGCATTAATGGGAAAAAAAATTATGCAGAATCTAGGAATAATTCTCCAAATCCGCAAAAATATCGGGAAATCTCTCCTGAAAATCGATTAACAAGGGTCTCATAACAATATGCATAATGGGGTGAGAAGTCGGATGGGTTCGGAGTTTCAATATGTGATACCATTCCTCTAAATTGGTCGTCACCACAATTTCTGATTTAACGCCTATAGGGAGTACATCCCTGGCGATTTGTGCCTTCACTCCGATTTCCCTAAGTTCCGCATAGTATTTTTCTGCACATTTATAGGCTTTTTTGAACAATTTTTCTTGTTTTTTGGTCAGCTCAACGGGGGTCTGTACAACTTTCAGACCATTGCCAAATTTTTGCTTGGTATAATCACAATATCTGGTGCTCTCTTGTCCGAAAGAAATATATCTTAGAAAATCATCATTGGTGTAATCTTCATCCCACATCTGCCTCGCCCCTCGCATCCTTACGATTTCATGGGTGAAGCCACGAGGTACATTTTTAAATCTAATACTCACATAGTGATGAACGATTTTCTCTTTTGGGGAAAGAGATTGGGTATTCAAAATAAGCTGGATGCCTTTCGAAAACTTTTCTGGAATTTCCTTTGATATTTTTTCATAATGATTAAGATCTTTATTATCATTAACTAGATCTTGAAATAAAAGAGAATAATGGGAATTTAACATAAAAACTAAGGCCATGGTTATTTGCTTAATTTCATCTTCATGCTCAGTTGAACAATCAAAAAATTTACCCAAATCGCCGATCCCAAATACTCTTCGATACAAATCCCGGAATGCACGGGGATTGCCCGAAACGAGGGGACCGCTTTCCATGTGAGTAAATCGTAGAAAATGGTCTTTTCCAGATAAAATCAGTTTGAGACGATCAAAAAGTGGATCAGAAAGCTTTAGTATGAAATTAACATGTTCGATCATAGCCTCATGGCCGTGTTTTAAAAGCATCGTTAGCAATCTTTTGTAAGAATCCTCTTTAGTATAGTCAAATGACTGGTAGCATGTTCTAGCCACGGATTCAAGGTGCTTATATACATCAGTTTCCTCCTTGATCCCTTCAATAATTTCGTAATCTGCGGTTACATATTGCATTTTGTATATTCCCCTATTTGAACGATCCTAAAAAAAATCATTTAATATCCCAAAGATAAAAATGGCAATCTTAATTTCCCAATAAATTTTCAAATGTATGACACGGGATCCTCGCTTTCCACAAATATAAATTCATCTCGGGGAAATTTAGTGGTCAACAGCAATTGTAAGCTTTCCATACCTATTTTTTCACTTGTATAATGGGTCGTTTCAATGATATTTACACCAATTTCCCTGGCAATAAGATACTCTGGATGGTTAAATTCTCCACCAATTACCGTATCACAACCTAGTGCCTTTGCTTTCACAATTTTTTTAATATCAAAACCCTTCCCGCCTACCACCGCTGCTTTTTCAATAATTGAGTTTGGATCCCCCAAATATCTTACGGATGGCAATCCTAAATTCCTCTTAAGATTTTCGGCAATATCCCTAATGGTGACTGTTTCCCCCATTAATGGCTCTCCAATCCGTCCAATGGCTTTCTTTTTTCCCGAACTTTTATCCCTGAAATAAAAATTCCCTCCCACCTTGAGGCCGGCCTTTTTGAGGTAAGTTTCCGAAACACCATGAGCCGAAGCATCCCAAGCAGTATGCATTACAAATAGATCAATATTATAGGAGCCCAATAGCTTCAAACGATCAATAATATCATCATTCATATAGAGTTTGGATCTATGAAATAAGCCATGATGGCTTATAATGAAATGGATTTCCTTCTTGATGGCTGTTTTTATCACCTCTTTGGAGGGATCAAGACAAATTATAATTTTGCGTAAATTCTTATCTTCAAGCTTTGAGCCAAATTGCAACCCGTACAGATCATCAGTTAATCCATTTTGGGAGGGTGCAATTTCCGTTTCTAAAATTTCTTTCAACATTGAATAAAGCATGCTTCTCATTGTATAGATCTTTGCGAGGTTTAAAAAGAATTTCTCTTTCATGATTTATTTAATTAAACTTTTAAAGTTATTTTTATAAAGTTAAATTATGAGCGAAACATGTATATTTTGTAAAATCATCAAAGGCGAGATTCCTTCCAAGAAGGTATTTGAAAATGAGGAAATTTTAGCTTTTCTCGATATAAATCCAATTACTAAAGGGCACACGGTGGTAATTCCAAAAAACCATTATGAAACTATTTTGGATCTTCCCGAGGGGGAAATGCAAAAATTCTTCTCTGCTTTAAAAAAAGTGGCGAGTATGATAAAGAAAAATCTAGATGCAGATGGATTTAATATCCTCCAAAATAATTTTAAGGCGGCTGGCCAAGAGGTGCCCCATATGCATTTTCATATCATCCCTCGAATGGAAGGGGATGGAGCAATTAAATTTCCGCCCCAGATGGAC
>CAZEPC010000470.1:0-3747 GCA_964513765.1 uncultured archaeon | reverse complement strand
GATTTAAACAAAAAACAAATGCTAAAGATTGAGACATGGTATCTAAAAAAGAATCGGGTCATTCCTTTATACAATAAATCCGAACACAGGTAAAAGGCCCGTTATTGAATTCAAAATCGCGTTTGAAGAAAAAATAAAAGAGATATTTTGGGAAAAATCTACGGCAACATTTTTTAAAAAATCAATTTTTTCTTTCTTTTTTCATTCCTCTTAATTTTCACTTCTTTTTCAGGGATTTTATGAACTTCTAGAAATGTAGCATTTCCAATGGATTTTTCGGTTCTGTTATGGATGAATCAGCAAAAAATGAAAGATCAAAAAAAAAGACGTGAAATGAAATGATAGTTTTGAGAATTTAAAATACGATTCCACGTTTTCTTGCAGAATATTTGATTCCTTCAAATCCGAATATCGAGATCAAGGAAATTAGGAAACAAATAAACCAATCCAATGCAGTTAGAGGCATAAACATAAAATTGAATCCACCTTCTTGCCCCATACTCCCCAAATATGTTTGGGCTTTTGGGATATAAAGGATTGCAAGAAAGCTGGCAAATAATAAGCCGATTATGATGTACATCATCACGTTACTATCCTCTTTGATACTTCGAAGTAATGATTTGTTTGGTCTTCGAATTTGAAGAACTAAAAATGACTCGGAAAAGAAGAGCACAGTCATTAGCATAGTTAAAGTCTTCCCGAAAAGCCGAAGTGTCTCCAGTGTAGGAGGTCTACCGATTGATTCGCACATTTCCACGAAATCTTGCATAGTTTCTTCGGTGGGGAAATAATCCTCCAATGTGTAAGCATCAGAATAAAGAAAATCGGCTGAATCATAAATATTTCCTTCAAATACACCGTATATCCCGTTTATGCCTAGGAAATACACAAATATCATGCATATACTCATCAGCACACCAAAAGCGAGTAGAAGTTTTACGATATTCGTGGAAAGGATCTCTTCACTGTCACGAGGTTTATCATCCATTACATCGTCGGATATTGTATCAAATGTGAGTATAAGACCCGGAAACATATGAACGGTAATTGAAAGCCATACCCATTGCCAATAAAATGCAGGGCTAAGGAAATACGGTAAATTCAAAATCACGGCAAGGAAGAATTGAATGATTCCCTCAAATACATTAATTGCAATATAAAAGAACACAATAGATCGTATTTTGGTGAAAATCCCCCTTCCTTGATGGATTCCCTTCACGATGGAATTAAATGAATCGTCCGAAATGACCATATCAGAAGCTTCCTTGGCCACATCTGTCCCTTGAATTCCCATGGCTACACCGGCGTCTGCCAAATTTAAGGCAAGAGCATCGTTTACCCCGTCTCCGGTCATGGCCACAACTTTATTCTCACTTTGATATTTTTTCACAATGGTCTGCTTGTTTTCGGGACTAACTCTGGCAAAAACCCGGATGTCATCGAATTCAGGTTTGTCTATATACTCTTCAATTTCGCTTCCTCGGATTGCCAATTGTTGATCATTCCGAATAATCCCTATTTGCTTCGCAATTGCCCGGGCAGTTGCCGCTGCGTCTCCCGTGATCATAACTACTTCTATTCCCGCACTATGGCATGTTTTGACCGCTTCATCCACATTATCTCTTGGAGGATCTAAAATTGTGACAAATCCAATATATGTTAAATCATCTTCAAATGAATCCCGATTGTCCTCATAATCGTCTGGATTGGGCTTTTCGGAAATCTCCTTATAACCCAGACTCAATACTCGATAACCTTTACTTGCAAATTGTTCCATTCTTTTCATGACTTCTTCCTTATGTGAATCTGTCATCTCTTGAATTTTATCATCTTGAATAATCTTATCACATCTTTCTAACAGAACAGATGTTGCTCCCTTGGAATGGATATATATATTGTCTTGATACTCCACAACCTTTGACATTCGCTTAAGGTCTGAAGAAAATGGGAATTCATGGAGTATTTTATAATTTTGAGGTTTTTCCTTCAATGTTTTTTCGTACAATGTCATGAGAGATGCTTCTGTCGGATTACCCATGGCATCCCACGTTTTTATAATTCTATCTCCAATGTCTTTATCTTTTACCGTAATTTTTGCGTTATTATTGAAAAACCCGGAGATTAAAAGGAGTTTAAGGTAAGGATATTGCTCGAAATCTTCAATTCCAAAACCAACATTTTTATCCGAAATTGTCTTTTCATTAGATATTTTAATATATCCTTGGGGGTCGTAACCTGTTCCCTCTACATCGAAGGTCTGGTTATTAACCCACACATTTTTTACGGTCATTTGACTTTTGGTGAGAGTACCTGTTTTATCTGTGCAGACTATACTTACCCTTCCTAAACTATCTACTGAGGCCAAATTTCGAATAATAACACCCGTCTTTGCCATGAATAACACTCCAGTTATGAGAATTATCGTGGTTAAAAGCGGGATATTGATTGGCATAATGTCCATTGCTGAATTAAGGCTTTTAAATACATTTCCCTCACCGGTAGAAACCCACATAATAAAAAGTGTTACTAACCAAAAGCCCATTACAATAATTCCCAGCCATTTGCCAAAATTATTCATCTTTTGTCGGATGGGTATTTCCGCGGAGCTTGATTCTTGAAGTCCTTTTTGGATTTTGCCCAATTCAGTATCGGGCCCGGTCGCGACAACAATCGCTTTACCGTTTCCTCGGGTTATATATGTACCGAGGAATACCATATTTTTTCTTTCCCCAATAGAAACTTCATCGCTAGATAATGCTTTTCCTCTGTTCTTTTTGACAGGTTCACTTTCACCTGTGAGTGATGATTCGTTTACCTCAAAGTTAGTTGAATCTATGATCCGTGCATCTGCCGGAATCTTATCGCCCAAATTGAGTTGAATAAGATCGCCCACAGCCAATTCCTTGGCGGGAATCTCTTTCTTCTCACCGTCACGGATTACCACACAAACGGGCGCCGAGAGTTCACGGAGGGCATTTAGCTTCTTTGTAGCTCTTATCTGTTGGAATACTGCCACGATACAATTTATTGCAACTATGGCGAGAGTGGTATAAATCATGGATAAATTACTCTCTCCTTGTATTCTCGATGCGATATATAGAATGATCGCACCAATAAGATAAATCAAAATAAGCCAATTCATAAGTGGTGCTATAATGACCTTTAGTTGATCCAACCAAGTAGAGGTGTCTGGAATCTCGTTGAGTCCATCACGTTCGATTCTTGCTCTGGCCTCCCCATCTGAAAGCCCCTTATTTGGGTCGGTGGAGAGACGCTTGTAAATCTCATCTAATTCTTGGTTATAATAACTCATTTTTTTGCCAAATCCATTGAATTTTTCTAACTCTTTTGTTTTAAATTGTTTTATCGATCGTAATAACTTTTGCTATTTCACTAAAGGATAGCTTGAATAATTATTTACATTTTGTTTTCATTTTTTAATTAATCTTTAGGTGAGGATTGCTGGAATTCTCTCTGATTTAATTGTATTTCAGAATTTTATGGGGGGATTGTAAACCCTATTAATATGTCCATTATAAAAGCAAATGTTTCTTCTGATAATTTCGGAAATTTTATTTAATTTGATTAATTTTACCAAGTTGTAATTTTTAAGCATAATAAATACTGCCGAAAGGCAATAAATATCCTATGCGGAGGTAGCCAAGCGGTTACGGCGCTGGATTGCTAATCCAGTGACCATTAGGTCGCGTGGGTCCGAATCCCACCCTTCGCGCTTTTCTTCTTTTA
>CAZEPC010000469.1:0-3749 GCA_964513765.1 uncultured archaeon | reverse complement strand
GCAGGGTTAAAAGCGGTTGCCGGAGACTTTTGATCTCCTCACCGAGATTTTTCTGGATTATATTATTCAGATTGGGGAGGTTTTCAATATCCGTCATGAGTGATTGAGAGCTATCCTGCATCTCCACCGCCAAATTCTCCAACATCTCCCTTTGGCGCTTTTCGCTGGCAATTTTTCGCTCTTTTTCTTCCAATTGTTTTTGCATCTGTGAGATTTCCCTCGCCAACCGCCGGATCTCCTTTGATTTGATCTTCTCCGAGCTTTTAACCGATTCCAGTTGGGCTTGAGTTTGTCCCAGTTTGGTCTTAGTCTTTTCGTACTCGGCGGTCATGTCGGTAAGAATATCTTGGGTGGTATTCATTTTTGCCAATATCCCGAAGGCATTGGTACCGGGCTTTCCCACATTGGAGGACAGCGATTTGATTACCTCGTCCATATCAACCGCTTTCGCGGTGAACACATGCCTGCGAATCTTTAAACGGGACATTTTTGCTTTATCCTTCTTGAATGGAAATGCTCGGGCGCCCGTTCCCGAGGTGGACGGCGCAGTTGCGTTGATATAACTGTCAGTGGCCGATACCTCCTGGAACCCATAGAAAATGTAATTCGCAATATCTCGCGCCCGGGGAAGCCGGGTTTCTTCGTAAATGAGCACCTCGGAGGGTTCATAGGAGTTAAAAGCCACCAGAAACTCTTGAATAGCCAACTGAATCTGAAGAATCTCTCTCACCTTCGATTGATCATAGAGTAAAGAGAGGTATAGATGGGCCTGTGCCAAGTTTTGGTTGATCATCTCGTGGGCTTGTGCCACATACCCCCTGATGGTATCTATCTTTTTCTTCATGAGCACCCGTTCGGTGGAGGAATAAAGGATATCCTCGACATTTCCCTCCGCCGCGGTAAGGTCGCTCACCTCTTGTTCGGTGAGAAAGTTTTGGAATTGTTCAAAATCAATATCATTAGGCGATCCGATGGTCACAATCTTGGACAGCTTCTTCAATAGGGTTTCGGTGGATACCACCCCCAGCCTTTCGGGTCGCCAGCTGCGGAAATCCGGAAAGAATTCGTACTCCTCCCATCGATTGTAGGTGCTCACCGGGTGGTCCAAGTCCTCAATTCTGTGTTCTTTTTCGGCGAAGAGCTTTTGACCGGGTTTCAAATTCAAGATCTTATAGGCGTCCTTGAGATAGGAGGTTCTTGCCTCAAAATCTTCGGTAGCAATCGCCTTCTCTTTAAGGCGGGATATTTCATCCTCCTTAATATTTTGGAGGAGGCCGTCCAGTTCCTCCCGGATTTTTGCTGCCCATTCGTTCTCCCCGTTACTTAATTCCTCAATGCCGTCGACGGAATCATCCTCGTGGAGGGTGAAGTTTTGGATCTTATTGTCTAATTCCCGGATCCTTTCGTCGTTATCTTCATTATCCGTATTTTCATTATTATAATTGTAGTTTGACATGGTTCATTTTCTCCTGCTAAAAAACGGGAGAGCATCGCTAGCCGATAAACTCTCCCAGTGATTTATTCTTCTTTTTCAGTGCTTTTCTGATCTTTTTTCTTTTTTTCTTCAGCTTTTTCAAATCCTTCTTGCTCATCAGCCCCTCGGGGCGCTTGGAGGAACAAAGTACCTGCTCCTTCACCTCGCGCTCGATCCGAAAATCTTCCTCGCCATCCTTAACCCCGGCCCACAGGGCATGTTTACCGATCTGCCCGCCTTGTTTGCTGAGCTGGGCGGCAAATCGGATGGCTTCGGCGGAATGTTCTCGTAAAAACTCCATTTCGGCCTCGATCTGTCTCTTGACTTCTTGGGTTCTTTTTTTGATCTTTCTGAGCCCCGCGTTATTGTTGATCAGCTGGGCGATGTCACCTTTGGAACGGTAATCGTAATTTATCATTAAATCGCGGTCGGGATCGAAGATTGCCCGGTTCTCCGGGAGGGGATACAATTGCGTAAAGCCCTTCTTGGAAAAGAGGGATCGGATGCTGAACTTCCCTTTCTTCTTCTTTTCGGGACAATAGGCGAACATATCGAGCACATTACCGGCCCGTAAGAATTCGGGAAGATTATAGGAGCTGCGTAGCACATACCTCTTCTCCCCGAGCTTGATCACCAGGCGATGTTTCTTCAAGGCAATCAGGTCGGCATATACCCGATAAAATCTGTTCGTCTTTGCGTCCACCTCAAAAAAGTTAATATTCGAGATGGCGGGTCCATCGGTTGCGTCATATTTTTGCGTCATATTTTATTAGATCCTCTGTGTAGATTTTTGTGGATTGGTGTGATTTTCTTTCTGTTGTTTCATGTTTTTTTGTGCAGTAGTGCATATTGATGCATTTTGCGGTTGGTTCGTTTCAGGTAATTCGGTATTGATCGGTGGTTTTTTTTAATTGGGTAATTATATTCATACTCTTATGATCTGCGCATTGTATTGTGATGGTAGTTCCGGTGATTAGAAGAATCATGGATTTTTTTCTTCCACCGGATTGCGGCTTTCGGGTAATGCCATCTCGGCGTTCATTTTGGTTTTGATCCCCTCGATTTTTTCCCTCAGGCGGTCGGGATCGATTTTTTCGCCTCCCGAAAGATCCCGAAGGATGCGATCAATGTCCTTTTCAATGCGGGGAACATTTAACTCCCCCAGCATTTCCTTGGCTTCCGCGAGGGATTTACCGATATAGGCGGACAGTTCTAACAATTCATCGCCGGCGGACACCGACACGAAATTAAGGCAGTTGCCCACCTCGTTGAGCACAATGCCCAGTTCGAAATACAGTCGGTTTTTGGTCCTCTCAGGAATGCCCGATACCCGCTCGAGTACGCACTCCCCGAAATCTTCTCTTAAACGGTCTCCCAAGGGCGATGGCTCGTAATAAACCCGCACCTCACGATCTCCCGTATCTATCTCCAGCACAAACACCGGAGAAAGGTGGGCGTACCTGATGTGCCCTTGGTGATTGTTCTGATCTCGGACCGGGACCGTTCGCAACGGATCCTCGGATCCCGAAAGGGTAAGGGTTTCGGGGTACATCCGCAAAAGGGCCGCCGTTCCCTCCATGACCCCGGCAAGCGATCGATATCCGTATTTCTCCGACTTCATGAGGTACATGCATTCCCACGCCCGCAAATCGGAAACTTCTCCCAGAAGTGATAGATCCGGGCAGTCCCGAAGCAAAAGGTTCCCGGGGTGAATGGTGCTGTCCCCGTCTCCGTCCTCGAAATGAACGAAATATTCGAACTTGGTTGGGGATAAGGGCGATGGGATTCTCTCGTTGTTTCGTTCTAAAGGAAAGAAGAGTACCTGCTCCCCGTAGGGCTTCATGGCGAATGTGTTCCTCTGGTTACGGATAAGAATCCGCCTCTTTTCTCCCGTTTTGGCGGTGCGAAACCACACAAACATGTTCAGCAATTGATGGGGGCTGCGGTTAATGAGATCCATAATGATAAAGGATCCCTGCACCGATGCCTCCAAGCTGAGGATGGTCGAATCGCGGTAAAGTGGGTTGGATTTGGCAGTCATTGTCGATGATTTCCGTTTTGATTTTTTTATGGTATTGTGGTGCTTTGTGATTTATTGTATTACATATCTTGGATTATATTGCGATTATGGCATTGTATATGATGGGGTACATTGTGGTTTATTGGTAAAGTTGAGTGCATTGTGATTATTGCATTGTTTTTTTTTTTTGGTCTTGTACATCTTGGTGCTTTGTTTGATTAATTGGTTGTGAGTTTGATATGATATGGAAAAAAA
>CAZEPC010000468.1:0-3755 GCA_964513765.1 uncultured archaeon | reverse complement strand
GGTACATTCGCAAACTGCCCCAAGGGGATTTGGGTATATTTTTGTAGTGCTTATCCCCAAACAATGGTTGAGTAGGGGCTGGGAGACCTTCCTTTTTCCACTTTTTTATCGCTCTTTTTTGCCCCCGTTTCGACTTCCCTTTCCCTATTTAAATGACACCCTAACCAAGAATAGTGAGTAGGAAAATGCAGTAATCCACAGATACTTACCCCTCGGCAGATGGTTCGGACGATCGATGATAGAAAAGAAATAATTGTACTTACTTTTCCAAAAACTGGATATAAAGTAGCCCGAAATATTTTTAGGCAATTGGGATATCGGGTAGGGGCGGGAAAACGGGTAAAAATAGATTCAAATACTGAATTTAAATTGAGGTAGGATTGTCAATATATCAAATGATTCATATTTTTTATGAATGGTTTTAAACTATGAAGGAATTACTTTCATAGATAAATTTTATACCCATTCTTTTTGTCTGTAGGAATACTAAATTTTTCATGGACTTTTTTAAGAAGTGGATCATGCTTCGGAACATTTTTTTCCAAGATCCACCTTTCCTGTGGGGTAACCCAGCCCCATAATCTTTCAAATTCGGGACTGTCTTGGTGAATCTTTCCGTGAATATAAGACTCAAGCAATCGGGAGCGCGGGATTTTCATGGTTTTGATTATCTTCCAGATTTCCCTGCCTATGAGCCTTTGTATAGGTTCGGGAAAGGGGTTATGCTGGGCGTTGAAGACGGACAACTCTGGGGAAGCAAAAATCTCTTCGGGAATACTTTTAAGCTTGTTATAAGAAAGATCAATCCAAAAAAGATGCTTCAAATTTTGAAGCGAGGTGGGAATCTCTTTTAATTTATTTTTTGAAATGATTAAATCTTCGAGCTTGTCCAGATTGCCGATATGTGGTGGAATGGTGGTGAGATAGTTATGATCCAAAAAAAGATATTTCAAGGAAGAAAGAGAAGGGAGCGCAGTGGGGAGTATTTTAAGATAGTTTCTGTACATATTGAGATACTCCAGCTTTTTTAATTGGGTTATGCTATTAGGAATGGTTTTAAAAGTATTTCGGCCCAGCAAAAGATATGTTAATTCCGAAAGTTGGGAAAATTCCAAGGGGAGGTCTTGGAGAAAATTGCCTTTAAGATAGAGGTATTTGAGCCCCTGAAGGGTTTCGATTTCTGCTGGAACGGAGAATATATTATTTCCGTTAAGATATAACCATTCCAGGGAAGGAAGCATCCATAGAGCGGAGGGAATATTGGAGAGTTTGTTGTAATTCCACCTCAGTTCCTTCAGATTACTTTGACAAAAGGAGTTCGGAAGGGTGCGTATGGAATTTTGGGATATGCCCAATATTTTTAAGGAAGGTAAGGTTCCGAGCCAATCGGGGAGTTCGGTGAGGTTATTCCGGAATAATTCTAAAACCTTGATATCCGGCAAATCCTTGAGAAAAAGGGGGACTTGGGTGAGCCAACAGTCGAGAATTGAAACAACCTCGAGGTTCTGAAGGTCCGAGAGTGGATTGAGGAAATTCTGATATTCGGGAAGTTTGCACCGGAAGAATCCCATTTCCTTCAAGGCGGTGAGTTTCCCGATGCTCTGAATCGCCATTTCGTTAAGATATACCCCGGATAGGTACATCCTTTCAACTTTCTCACCTGGCTCATCTAAGAGTATCCCGCAAGTTCTTGATGTACCCCATGTTCTTTCCGGGGGGTCCTCCACGACATTATTGGGTGCTCCTCAAGGATCTGGATGCTTTGATCTATTCGCCAGCCCCTAAAATCTGGTATCACGGAATGATGGCCCTCATCCAATTTTTTACATACGATATAATCTTTATCTACGCGGGGGTTCGAAACCAATTCATCTTACTTGTGTTGATCGGGATTGATCTTGTGGGTATGTGTTTTTCCGTAAATGGAATTTTTGAAATATAACCGAAAGTTGATGAGGAATGAGCGATAAATTAGGGAATTTTTTTCTTTTATCCACACCTATTTTTTCTTTTTTTACACCATTCTTTCTGGATTTTGGTTCTTTTTTCACTTTTTTAAGCAAATCTTTGGTATCTCTAGTACCAAAATGAAATCCAGATTCGATCCCTACCGGTTGCCCTATGCCCCTCGCCCCAAACAAAAGCAGGCATTTTCCCATATTGACAAGGGTTACAATACCGCCGTTATTTTACCCACCGGTTACGGAAAGACAAACATCGCATTATACGCCTTCCAGGATGCCGCGGATCACAACCGCAAATTCTTAATGCTCTTACCTTTAAAAGCGCTGGTGGATGAAATGAAGGAAAAGCTGGGACGATATTTCGATATATTGCCGGTTTCGGGCGATTATAGGCAGAATAAAAGAATTATTTTTAAGACCGAAACCGATGGCTACTGTATGACCTATGAAATGGCCTACCAACTGATGATCAGCACGAGGAACCGACCCCGTTTCTTTAAGGACATTGAATGGATTGTCATTGATGAAGCCCACTTGATGACCGATTGGGGGAGGGGGCCGCAGCTGGAGAGCTTTCTGTACTTGCTCCAAAATTTCTGCAAAGATGCCCGCTTTATATTACTCACCGCAACCGTCGGAAACCCAAAAGAATTTAGCATACATTTCGGGTGTAAACTGGTCTATGCAATGCCCGAAGAGCGTCCGGTGAAATTGATTAAAGAAGTTAAACCCCACCGCCCCGTCTCCCAATCCGAGGAAAAGATCGAGCTGATTGAAACGCTTCTCCACGAAACCATCCAAAATTGTCCCAGAAATAAAAAGGATTGTCCTTCTCTATTGGTTTTTTGCAATTCCAGGCGCCTAACCAAGGAACTGCACGAATCCTTAGCCAAGAAACAGCGATATCCTTGGATCCGTACCGACTTTCATCACGCTGGTCGTTCCAAGGAGGTCCGAAATCGGGTCGAAGAAAAGTTTCGTGAAGGAGATATAAATCTTCTTTTCGCCACTCCCACCCTTGCGATGGGTGTGAATGTTCCGGCCGACATTGTGATCATTTGTGGGGTGACCCGGGTCAATCCGCTCACCTGGAAGGAGGAGATGTTGGAGGCCTCTGAGATCATACAGATGATTGGAAGGGCGGGAAGGGGGGGAGCACTCTCCAAACTGCGCATGCAAGAAACCGATCCGAACACCGGGAAAAAAACCGGACCACAACTACCCTATGGAAAGGCAATTGTGGCCTGCGAGGATTCCGATGAACCCAAGGTTCGGCAAATGATAGAATCTCCCGTGGACGTTCGGTCTAAAATTCCTGGCAAACTCAAATACATCATTCTCACCTGGATTAAAGCTGGTATTCGGACCGAAACCCGCTTATTACTCCAATATAATCAAATTTTCTTACCGGAGATCAATGAAAACCTTTTTTACGAGAGCTACAAGTGGCTGCTGGAGAAGCACTTTTTCAAGGTGGATGAACACACGGGGATCCACACTCTCTCCCATCCCGGAAAGGTGGTTGCCGCCTTTGCCGTATCTCCCTACACCGTACTCTTCCAGCAGAGGATCAAGAAAAAATTACTCATTTATCCGAAATTCGTACATCCGCCAACCATGTTCTGTCTGTTATTCGGAGCCAAGGAATTCGTCCAGCAAGTGAGGGTGAATCAAAAATTTGACCGAAAAGCCCTGCACAATGCCCACCAATTCACCGATCTCAAGGTGCTCCACGATTTGCTGGGGGAGGATGGCATTGCGGAAAAGGATATTGCAGGCTGTTTAAAGGCT
>CAZEPC010000467.1:0-3781 GCA_964513765.1 uncultured archaeon | reverse complement strand
GCTGGTTCTTTTCTAAGATGAGAATGGAACTAGGAACCAAAATACTATCAAACACGTTTTTTTCAAAGAGGATGATTTTTTTTATGAAAAAGTTATCCAATAGAAATTCCTGCATCCCAACTCCGTACTTTGTGGTCATCCATTTATCCGGAATTATAAATGCCAGTTTTCCATTATTTTTAAGATGATGATAAGCTTTTGTAATAAAATACACAAACAAATCGGAACGTTTATCAATTACTTGACGATAATCCTTGTGGTTAGCGTGGGAACGAAAAAGTTCGGGATTCAAATGAGATCTAACCTTCTTTTTATTTTTTATATTTCTCTGCCTAACATAGGGAGGATTTCCAATAATTATATCGTATTTTTCTTGTTCATCGTCCGAAAGTTTGAGGGAAAAAAAATCTTTTGTATGAATCTTTTCATGAAGGGTGCTTATAATTGTATCTAAAGGGAGTTCTCCGCTTTTAGGATTATTTTCAATCAACAATGAGAGAATAGAAATCCGGGCCAAATAAACCGGGACCTCTTGAATATCTATCCCTCTCATATTACCCAAAGAAGAATAGATAAAATCAAGCCGATTGTGATCGTGAAACTCACTGGATTTAAGCGTTTGTTCTTCCTTTAATAAAAAATTAAAGACATTATAGAGAAAATAGCCTGATCCGCAAGAGGGATCTAAAATTCTATCTTCCTTGGTAATCGAAAGAAGACCGATCATAAGATGGATAATAGATTTTGGCGTGTAAAATTGACCCCAATCAGATTTTTGTTTAGAACCCGTCAATTCCAGGTATATATCCCCCATTTGTTCATATACTTCATGATTTGTATCCCTCTTGGCCAAAATATGGAATAATTGCTCAAATATCCCATCTTTATTTTCAAATTCGGGAAAGTGATATTTGATCCATTTGCTGAATTCTGAATAATTTCTAAATGAAAGGGACATTTTTAATCCTTGAAGAATAATTTATATGAGATTATCTTTGATATTGCAAACTTTCGGGAAATCTCATGAAATCCAACATTTTTTAAGAGAAAAAAATGTAATTTTAATTGGTTTGAACTCTAGATATACATATAACAGCAAATTAAAAACTTTAATTAAATCTCAAAAAGAAAAAATATTAGGAATATAGGTGAAAAAAAAAGTGAGCGTTGAAAATTTAATTTTTACATCTCGGGTTGGTACAGAGAAAAAGCAAGTTCCGTTTCCGGCAGCACCCTCATTAGATTTTCTTGATGTTATCGAAGAGGTATGCAGGAAATTTGGAGTCTCAATGCAAACGGTCACGGTTGCAACACCATCCGGCATTGTGCTTACCGCCTCAGACATGAACAAAACCGTGTCGAATGTTGTAAAAGAAAATGGAATTAGTTATGAAATAATAGATCAAGGCGATGTTGGAGGATTTTAATTTTGGGCGGGGCAGAAGGAAAAAAATACTTTAGATCACTGGCGGAACGCTATGTCCCTCCAATGGCCAAAAAATGGGGAAAGGTTGGACCCCGGCACCCCGCATGGAAAAAAAGAATTAAATTAGAGATTGTAACCCTTTCTAAATACATTAAATTCTTAAAATCAGAACTTCCACGACCTTGGTTCCAGTTAAAACCAGATCCAAACCCCAAATACAATTATACATTGTGGAGGGGATTTATTACCATCCCGAAACGACCTGAAATAAAATTTAAAATGGTAATTCTACTCAGCGGAGAGTACCCCAATGTGATCCCGCGATGTCTTATTGAAGATAGAATCACCAATTATACAGGGAAAATGTACCTCAAGAATAATTGGACCGATCCTGAAGACAATATAAAATATACCATGATCTGCCATGATCATATGGGGCAAGTTGAGGGTATTTGGGAACCCAATTTGGGGATAGCCCATTTCTTTATCAGGGAAGTATTTATCTGGTGGGCCGCTCAAATGAATCTTATTATTAAAGTGTGGGACGAGAAGCACGGAAATTAGAGATTAATGAAAAATACGAGCGAAAAGAGGATAAACAAAAAAAAATAATAAAAAATTAAGAAACTTAAAGAGACTTTGGACTAACTTTTTTATTTCTCCGTTATTCCTTGTACCATACATAGGTTCCAATCATTTTATGAAACCAAATTGGTTCTTAATCTAATTCTGTTAATTAACTTTTCTTTTCCTCTTTCTCTTTCCTTTCTGGATCCGTTAAGACACCAACAATTATCCCAATGATGATAAATACCACACCAATCACATATGCAAACGTAAAGTTGGTCACGTCCGAAATAGGAATTAGGTCTACTACCCATTTTCCTGCTTTAGCAAATTCAGTACCGATTGCAATATAAATCGGGATGAAAAAGATCACTATTTGTTTTGCATATGGGGATATTTTATCCAAATAAAACGTAAATTGTTCCGAAAGACTGCCTTCTACCATTTTCCTTTCTCCTTTTTGATTATTTTAGTTTTTTCCCATTTTTTAAGTAGTTATTTCAACTTTTGTTCCTTTTTCTTTATCCTCATCTTCTTTGACGAATGCGATGAAAAAATCAATTACCGCCAAAGCCACGGCAAATATTTTTCCGCCCATCATTGCGTAAAACAAGAGAGTTAGGTTCAAATCGATATTCAAATCAACTTGGGATAATCCGACAGAAATATTAATCTCATTTAAACCGGCCGCAATAAACATAGACCAAAATACAATTCCCGCGAATAGCCGCAGTAAATTCCATACTTGTCTGGGGGCGGTTTTCTTATGGGCCATCTGAGTTGCAAAAGACAATCCCACGATTGACCATCCAAAAAATTCGATATAATAACGGAGGGTTGCAATATCACCCACATTTAGATCTGCCGGACCTAATTGCATATTGGGGTCTCCAATGAAATTGAAAATATATTCAACCACATAGATATAGATGAAGTAACTCCAACCGGCAGCTAAACACGCAAATACCGCTCTTTTCTTTAATCCCATATCATATGCCTCCTATATCCCCAACCCGATGTTAAATGTTTCTGGTGCCATATCCAAATCAATGTCCAATTGATACTGTCCGAATGCGTACCCAACGGAAAATTCCAACTTGAAATACACTTTAAAGGTAGTATTCAATAGGCCGTATAAACTTGGATTTGTAATGATGTCTGTTATATCCCATGTTGCTGGATCCACCCCAATATAATCAAATACGGGATCCAAGTTAATGAATTCATCACCCACAATCTCTACATTTATCGTACCTGTTTCCCCCGATTTCACATCTTGTCCTTCGAGGGTTTCATTCGTGGTATCAGTTTCTATTCCATTACTCCATGCATCAATAATACTTATATTCGTTTCATCTGGCTTTGTATCGTTTATACAAATATCCGCGCTTATATGAATAATAATATCCTCTAAATCATAATAGAGAGAATTATTAAATTTCACGCCCGCTTTAATCGTCTTATTTTCCCAATTAATTTCAAAATCCCCGGGTTCAACTTCCTCTTGCTGTATAGTTTCACCATCTGCCAATTGGACAGTAGACATAATACCGTTGATCGAGTTGATCAAGAACGCAATAGAGATTATCACGGAAGCAGTTTTTACTAAGCCACGTAGAACTTTTAACCAATGTGCCATCCTAACCTTTTCCTTTATCCTATAAATTAGTTTTCTTGTTTTCTAAGAATCTTAAGTTTTCTTGAAATATTTGACATAACATAATAGCAAATACACAATATGCTATAAATCAAAATATTACTATTAAAATTTAATTCACGAAAAAATAT
>CAZEPC010000466.1:0-3785 GCA_964513765.1 uncultured archaeon | reverse complement strand
ATGTATGTTGAATAAATCAATTCTTTGCCGTCTGGACTTAATTTAGACACAAAAATATCCCCTCCATCTACATAATTTGGGCAATAACTTTGAGGGGTCGTTGGAAATTGAAAGGAAGATGTGAATCCCGTAATGTAAATATACCCCTTTTCATCTATTTTAGTAGAAGTGACATATTCGGAACCTCCACCACCCAAAAAGGTCGAGAAAATCATGCCTTTACTTTCTAAATTCCCTGCAATGGAGGGAGTATCATCTTCAATTATATTGGTAGATAATGGTGACTTTTCTTGCAAAAATGAACCATCTTGCTTAAAACAGAGGTCTTGAGGTATTGAAGGGATAATTAAATATGCATCAATAAGAAAAAGAAAGAATAACATATGAATAAGTGTTGTATTCAAGAAAAAGTCCAAAAATTCTAATTTGGCATTTGTAGTATTTTTCATTGTAAAAATAAGAAGAAAATATTCCCAATTAACACTTTCGGTAGTGTTATTTCACAAAGGGAAAGAGAAAAATACACATGTTTTTAATGTAATTTTAGATTTTTTTAAGAAAAAAGAGAAGATAGCGAAGTATTAACTTGGCATTTTTATCCCTAAAATAATATTTGGGGTGCCTATTGGATATCAAAGACTATAATCGAAAATATTATCCATCATCGACCGTTTTTATCATTTTTTCCAAATTAAAAGAAATATTCTTAAATGAAAAAACTCATATAACTAAATATAACGAAGAAAATTCAAACATTTCATACACAAAATATTTAACGAACTATACCAACTTTGATATATAACAAATATTTTTTCATGTATGATGATGAAAAATATTGAACTACATTAATTGGTGAAAAAATGGCAGCAACATACAAACTAAAGATACTGCTCTGTGGGGCAGCCGCAGTCGGAAAGACATCCCTTATCCATAGGTTTATTAAAGAAAAGTTCAAAACAGACTATAAACTCACCGTTGGAGTTGATATTTTAACCAAGGAAGTGGAATATGAACCCAACAAAACCGCAACCCTTTCAATTTGGGATATTGGCGGGCAAGAACGATTCTCATTCATTCGAACAACCTTTTACAAGGGTGCATCCGGAGCATTACTGGTCTTTGACCTTTCAAGAGCAGCAACCTGGGAAGCAATTCGAAACTGGCGCGCAGAAGTGAATCAATTCGCTGGAGATGTACCTTTTGTACTAATTGGAAATAAGGTAGATTTGATCCCTGAAGTAGGAGAAGTTATAGATAGAGAAGAGGCGCGCGAGTACGCGGAAGATGAAGATTCGATTTATATTGAAACCAGCGCCAAAACGGGTGTTAATGTGGATCAAGCCTTTAAAGAACTCACCCGATTAATCGTGGCCAAAAATGAAAGCTCCTAATCAAAAATTTTAATTTTTTCCCTTCGTATTTTATTCCAAATCTTAATTTAGTGCCCAAGGGCTTAAAATTATCCACTTTTTATTATCGTAATAGCAAAATTCTCAAGATTGGGGAAAATAAGATTTAAGGCTTATAAATCTCAATTCTTATAAAGAAGCCAGCCTTTTTTTTACGTGATTATCAAAAATGAAGAATATTTCACATTGGAAAGGGATTATTCCACCACAATATATCTACTCCAATCGAAGATTTAAGGGAGTGGTGGTAAATCCACCTAATTTTACACCAGGTTCTTGGTGTGGTGCGGGGAAAGCGATATATGATCCAAAAAGAGATGAATTCATAATTTCATCCCGACCTAGAATGGCGAAAAACGATGTCAGAGGATTCTGTGTTGACGTATATGCTTCAGATGATGGAGTAAATAACTTTTCTCTCGTATGTCGTTTAACAAAAGAAGAAATAACCGAAATATCTGGAATCGATACTCATAGTATTGAGGGAAATCAAATATTGCGGGATCCTCTCACTGGGAATTGGCATTTTTATATTTCAATAGATACCGGTGAGGAATTTGTGTGGGGAGGGATGAATTGGCAGACTCTTTTATTAAAAGCCCCAAATCTTAGTGGACCTTGGGATTCCGAGGGTTTGGTATTAAGAAATGATCAAGAATACGATGCCAATCAAGCACGAAATGGTTCAATAGATATTATCGACGGAAAATACTATTGTATCTATAAGGCAGACGATAAAGAAAGGCAAACCACGCCTGGTTTTGCCACAAGCATTGATGGAATTCATTGGGAGAAAAAGGGCAATCTTACCCTCGATGGGAAACCCTATGAAAACGGATTCCAAGCATTCCTCTCGGGCACATTCTTTTCTGGAACTAATGGACCGATATTTATCGGTCTGGAGAGACTACATGGTTTGAAAGAGGAAAAAGAACAAGAAGAGAGACAAGGGTCATCGAAAGACACAGAAAAACCCGAAATGGAATTTGCTGATGAAAAAAAAGTAAAACACGGGTCGGGATTGGTCAATTTTGCTGCTTATGAATTAGATGAAGAAAATCTGAATTTAAAAAAGATTTTCACCCATGAATGGATACCACTCTCACCGTATGAATTTAAAGGACATCCACTACTTGGATTCTCAACGATGGTCGATGATCCGAAAAAAAATCGTATGCTAATGTATATTGAAGCCATGGATCCCCATTATACAGAGAAAATGGGTTTGAATGAAACCGTGGAGCGCGTACTGGTATATGAAATTCCTTTATAGAAAAATTTTTTTGAAATATTTATTTTCCATTTTTATTAAAATATTTTTAGAGTTAAATCTTTAATCACATAAAATAATCTTGGTCAGAAACCGGAAAGGAAATAGAAAATGAACCCTCTTAAAGATAATAAGAAAGAAAAGATAATAAAAAGGATTTTAAGATATATCTTGGATCTTAACACGGAGAAAACTAAAGAAGAAATCAATAATCTAAAAGATAACAACATCAAGAGGGGGGTTTTGATTGAGCTTTTACGGGATGTTACCGTTAAAATTGGAGAATTATTTGAAAAAAAGGAGATCTTTCTCACCGAACTGGTAATGACTGGAGAGATACTCAAAGAAGTTTTTGAATCCCTTAATTTGGAGGAAAATCACCCAGATGAAATGCAAAAATCTCAGCTAGAAGGGGAAAAAATTAAAGAACAAGACGCACCCCAAATTATAATCGGAACCGTTCAAGGAGATATGCATGATATTGGAAAGAACATATTGATATCGTTGCTCGAGGCAAACGGATTTATTGTAAAAGATCTTGGAGTAGATGTTAGCCCCCAAGAATTTGTGGAAGCAATCCAACAGTATAAACCAAAGATTTTAGGACTTTCGGGACTCTTAACTGCAGCCTATGATTCAATGAAAAGAACAATAGATAAAATAAAATCAGAAACTTATCCAGAAAATGGAACAAAGAATGATAAAAGCGGACAAGATAAATTAAGTATTATAATTGGGGGAGGAAATATAGATGAAAATGTCCAGAAATATGTGGGCGCTGATAATTACGGAGAGGATGCCATTCAAGGAGTTAAAATTATCCAGAATATCTTGGAAAACCATAAATAATCTCAAAATCTCAAAGAAAATTAGAGGAACAATGATGCAAAAATGATCGAGAAATTTATCTATTTATTTAAGAAAGAGAAAATGATCCCACCTTTAATGAAAGGTGGAAAGAGACTACTTAATGCGTTTAATTTTACCGCCCTCAGAACCTATACCCAACGAAAAAAAAAAGAAAATTTGGTTAAAAAACGGAAATCGAGAGTTCTCGATGCAATACATATGGAAAAGGAACCGGACATGGTGCCAGTGATTGGAAA
>CAZEPC010000465.1:0-3791 GCA_964513765.1 uncultured archaeon | reverse complement strand
TTCCATGGGTTCCGACATGAACAATGGCATCGACATTCGCGATCTCTTCTAAATATTTGTAAAACGCGATATATTGGTGATGAGGGGGTATCTCCTTGTCATGATATGCCTCAATATCTTGTTTGATCTGGGTCCGGGCGGGTTGAACTCCTAAAATGATATTTCCATATTCCAATAAAGGTAATTTAATTGTGTGTGTATTTGTCATTATGTCACCTGGTGGATCCCCCCATTGTTGATTTATTTCTTCTTGAAGTGAAGTGGGGACATTCTCAAGAAGTTTTGAATAGGTCTTTCGGTCAAGGCTAATTCCGTTAAAAGAACTGGAGCTCATATGTTTGGGTGTATTTATCGCACCATTGTTGAGAAAAATTTCCTCTATCCCTTTTTCTTCTTTGTTAAATTTATCTAATTCATCTGAAAGCTTGCCCAATTTATATCCTTGCTTCTCTAAACGTGATAAAATTCTTACCAGCGACGAAAACACATCTAAATAACTGGCATTTGCAAATCTGTCCTCTCCTGGGGGGTAATCATATATGATAAAGGCTATTTTTTTCTGTTGGTTGCTTCGTTTCCGTAATCTCAACCAATTTCTAATTCTTTCTGTTATAAACTCGATATTTTTCTCATAGGGCTGGATATCCAACACTTCGGAATTAATCTCATTTGACAAACCCATACTGCGCATATACCCCGCGCACATCATTTCGATCCTCCCGTCAAGCTCCGGCATTACTATTGCAATAACTTGATTGATTGGGATAATGCCTTTATCAGAATCGAGGTATTCCGAAGCCTTCATATCATAGTTAATGATCGGATTGAATTGGGGCACATTCAACCTTTCATACAAGTCTAAGGTAATGGAATTATCTCCCCCAAAAGGACCGCCATTAATCTGAAAGTATTGGAGATTTATTACCGTATCCACTAAAGGACCGTTCTCGTTCATGAAAAATTCTTCTAAAGCGGTGATATTTTCTAAAGTTTCTGAAAATACTGGGATGACATTATATTCCGAAAATTGGTGCATAAACTGTTTCAAAACTGGAATCGATTGCTCGAAATAGATACCTCCGTAGTAAAAAATGCCTATGGTTTGTTTGTCCTCGTTATATTTCTTTACTTGAAGGTATTGGTCTAAGGAGGAAAAATATTGGTTCAAAATAGGATCAAAAATTCCATATTCGGGTATTTTCTGAGGGGAAGGGATCTTCTTTATTTTTGGTTTATTCAAACCGGCGTATTCCTTTAGGATCATCAAGAGCATGTACGTAAAGTTCTCCGGTACTCCAGAATGGCCGTACACCCAATAATCCATGATTCTCATCCAATTTCGAAGGTGCTTCAACATTCCAAAGGGAAAATATTTCCCTATCTTGGCCATAGTATTGCTTATTCTGATTCCTTTCTTTACAAGATCGGTGAGTTCAGGTATTTTCTCAAATCCATATTCTTCCGAACCTCCCGGGGGTATTTTACTCGCATCGAACGATCCTATTCTTGTCAGCTCCCGAATTTCTTGGTTTCCTCCAACCAAGGAGATTATATTTTTCTTCTCGTAGTTTGCGGGTTTTTCCCTCTTTAAGTTTTTAAGGGTGTTTAATATTATTTCAACTGTCTTATTATGTCCTCTGATATCTATCATCAATGTGTGTGAATTAACGATATCTTTTCTAAATTGATCTTGGATTTTTGGTTGTTGATTAATCTCATTCACAAAATAGAGCTTGAACTCAAAGATATCTCCGTATTCCTCTTTAATTTCGATAACTGCATCGGTAATATTTCTCGTACAGACCATCGCAGATACGAGACTGATAATTGGCTTTTTTTCCATTTTAAAATCCTCTATGTCCTCACTCTGAGAGGGGTATCAGACCTTCTTTCCTCAATACTTGATTAAAATCAGTTTTGGTTAGTTCATCCAAATGATAATAGCTTGCTTGGGCGAACTTGGCAAATATTTCGGAAAGTTCCAGCTTGACCCTGTCGATTTCGGTATCTATCACAATTGTCTCAATCTTTTTTTCGGCGATATGCAAGCCGACCTTCTCTAAATCCTTTATGGCATCCTTATGATAAACGTTGCCCCGTGCATCAGAGATCAATATAATTTGGGGGATATAGCCGGTATCTTTCTGTATTTCCTCATCAGCCAGTTCAATTGCTTTCGAAATACCATACACTAATGGGGTGGTTCCGCCGGTCGGGATTTCTTTCAGCATTTTATAGGCAAGATCTGTACTTTTCGTGGGCGGGAGAACCACCTCTGCATTTTTCTCTCGGAAGACCACCAATGATACTTTATCCCGATTTACATAATTATTCTTTAAAATAGAAAAGATTGCTCCCTTTACCAGTTCCATCCTCCTCTGAACACCCATGGATCCTGATGCATCAAGACAAAAGATGACCAAATAGCTGGACTTTCCCTCCCTTGATTTATACTTAATATTTTCTGAATTTATTTGGATTTTTTTTTCTGGGGATTTGTTATGATTTTTTAATGCACTGCCCTTGGAGTTTACTGCCGCATCATTAATGGTTGGTAATATTGCCACATCCGAATGGGTTGGGATGTTCAACCGGGACTTTTTTATCGGCTTGACGTATTTTCCCTTTTTATCATAGGTAGGATGAGAAACCAAGTTTCCGTTAGAATTCATTATTTTGTTGAGTTTCTTTTTTTTTGAGGTGATATCATGAAGCCGAACCCCCTTTCGAATGGAATGGACCTTTTTCTCTTTTTTTGATTTGAATTGTTCATTCTTTTTTCGGTCTCTATCCAGTTCGCCTCTAATTTCCGGGTTTTTCTGAGCTTCCTTCATCGAGTTATTCTTATCTTGATTCTTGGATCGGTCCCCTTTGTTCTCTTCATTTTGATTATTTTTATGTCTCTCATTTTGAGTGTTATTGGAGGACTTTTCAATTTTTTTTCTCTCTTTTTCCTCTTCTTTCCCTTCTTGTTTCTCTTTTTGTTCTCTTGGGGGTTGGTTTTCCTCATTCTTTGGTTTGTTTTCATAAAGAATTTTCTTTAATTTATCCTCATCCATTTCTTCATCTTGGAATGGTAATCTTCGTAATCTATGAGGCAAAGCCAACCTTGAGGCCAATTCAATGTCTTTTAACTGAACTTGTGTCCTTTCCTCGAATGCGGCGATTGTTTTAGCGGCAAGATTAATTGTAATGTCCGCTCGATGTCCGTCTGTTTCAAATGCAATGCAGACCTCGGCAATCTTTTCAAGTAATTTTTCCGATATTTTCACCGCTGGGAGTAGGTTTCTGCCCTTTAAAATTCTATCTCGCAAGGCTTTTTGCTTTGCTTCGAATTGATCGTGAAATTGTTGGGGATCTTTGTGATATTGCTCTGAATATTTCATAATTTTTACGCGTTTCTTGACATCCAAAATTCGCTCCACATCTACACTAAGCCCGAATCTGTCCAGTAATTGGGGTCGTAAATTTCCCTCCTCAGGATTCATGGTTCCCACCAAGATAAAGTTCGCAGGATGATGGATTGAAATGCCTTCTCTTTCGATAATATTTATACCCATTGCTGCCGCGTCAAGCAAGACATCAGCGACATTGTCTGAGAGAAGATTGACCTCGTCGATATATAAGATATTTCTGTGTGCATCTGCCAATATACCAGGTTCAAGAGCTTTTAATCCCTCTACAATGGCCTTCTCAATATCAACTGTTCCGATTACCCTGTCTTCGGTCGCATTAATCGGAAGATTTATTACAGACATTTCTCTTTCTTCGATATCTTCCTCGCTTATTTT
>CAZEPC010000464.1:0-3796 GCA_964513765.1 uncultured archaeon | reverse complement strand
AATTTTAAAACGCAGTCTTTCTCAAAAGAGAGAAGAGACCTGCTAGATTTACCACCAAGGTCTTCGGAAACTAATTTGATATCTTCTTCGTCCAAGACCTTTTTAGCGCATTTAATATTATTTTTTCCTATATCTAATGCATCGTTGTAGATTTTACCGCCACCTACAATTTTGCATCTTATATTTTCATTCTTTGAACCTTTTTTTCTCATTTTCTTAACCATTAAGCGAATCGCCAAATCTGTGTATCTGCCTAAGTCATCCCGTTTTATTTCTTTATTTTTCCTTTTCGCACAGTATTCCGGTAAAACGGTATGCGCCATCAAATACATTTTTCTTTTCAGGTCGTACATATATACCCCTATACAAGTTCCGATTCCTAGTAAATGGTATTTATCCGGATTTTTAGTAAAGACAATCTCACCAAGCCTCACTATCTTCTTTGATTGAGGTAAATAGCTATTATTATCTGTATTTGTTTCAGAACTTGTCATTTTTACTCTCTCGTTTTTTTAATTTAGTATGGTAAATGGATCAATGATAAGAGAAACCCTTCCATCTTCGAGTATGGCAGCTCCAGATATTCCTTGAGTATAATGATCAACATCATCAATCTCCTTGATTACAATTTCAGATTCTTTAATGAAATCATCAACCACTAAGCCCAAGTATTTATTTCCTTTTTTAACATAAACTACTTTGACAGTTTTCCCCTTGTTTTCAATCCGAGAATGCTTGTATAGGCTAAATAACCTTCCCAAGTCGTGAATCTCTATGATATTGTTATCTTGCTCATTTGTATAGAAGTATTTATCTCCGTCTTTCTGGATTTTATTAATCGGAATTTCAAGTAATCTTTCTATATCATCTAAAGCAATAGTATATATCTCATCACCTGTCTTCACCAATAATGCCCGAATTAATGTTTTGGAAAGAGGTAAAAGTACCTTGAAAGTGGTTCCTTTGTCGACTTTTGTTTCAATATTAATTGTTCCATTGAGAGATTCCACTTTTTCTTTTACAATATTTAAACCTAAACCCCTGCCAGAAACATTCGTTATATTCTCCGCGGATGAAAAATTCGGTGAGAAGATAATATTTATTATCTCCTCATCAGACATATTATCTATTTCATTTTGGGTAAATATTGATTTCTCTACCGCTAGAGCACCAATTTTTTCGGGATCCACCCCCTTTCCATCATCTTTTACAATTAACGAAAGTACATTATTCTCAATACTAGTTTCTACCAGAAGCTTGGCCTTTTGCCTTTTATTTTTCCTTAATCTCTCACCAGGCTTTTCAACACCGTGTGAGATAGCATTTCTGATTAAATGATTGATAATATCGCCGATATGATTAAGAATCTTTCTGTCAACTTTTACATCATGATGCTTAATTTTCAAATCAACGCTTTTATCTTGTCTCCTGGCCAACATTCGAATCATTCGTGGAAAGGGCCGAAATACAGTAGATATCGGAACCAATTGCATTTTAAGAATAACATCTTGTAAATTGACCAAATAGTTTTGCATTTGGAAGAGAATTTCATTGGCTTCTGTATTGTTAAATTTTTCAACAACACTTCCAAGCTGTTTAGAACTGATAAGTAATTCTCCAAAGAGTTCTACTTGTTTATCAATTAAATCGAGTTTAACCTTAGCACTGTCAATCTCCTTAGTCTTTTCGATGCTTACTTCTGCTGCCTCTATCTCATCCTTTTCTTGTTCATCTCTAAGAATTGATTTTGCTTCATCACCAGAGAGTGTCTCAATGTTTATCGATTCAATTTCGCCTGATTTGAATAGAGCATCTTTCACTATGGGTTTATCTTCATCAGAATAGAAAAGAAATTGAAATTCCTCATCAAATTTTTCTTCTAATAGGTCCGAAAGTGGCGGAAAACTCTTTATAATTTGTCCTTTTCCTTTAATATTCTTTAAGATGACCAGAAGCCTAGCTAATTTTAATTTGATATTTCTTTCAATTACAACTTTAATTAAATAAAAATTAGCATCCGAATTTTCAAAATCAATCGAACCGCTCCCTAAATCTTCCAGACCATGTTGACTCAGGAGTTCTTTGATCCTAAGTTGATCTGCATCTTCCGAATCTAAACCCTCGGAAAGCTTTTCCTTTGTATTTTTAAGGAGTTTTATATGTTTTTGAACGATCTTATCGACTTTTTTATTGTTCTCTACCATATCCAATGATTCTTCCACAAAATCCAAAAGATCGTACAATAAATCTATCGTAATCTCGTTTATTCCATACCTTCCATCTTGTATTTCAGAAATAAACGATTCTAATTGGTGGAAAAAATTTTCTAAGTTTTTCAATTCCACAGTACCAGCCATTCCTTTAAAAGAATGAATTATCCGGTAAAGTTCAACTAAAGCATATTCATCATCTTTGTCCTTTTCTAGACTTTGGATTTGATTATCAATCTCAATAATCTTTTCTCTTCCATCATCAAGGAACATTTCCTTCATTTCTTTTAATTCTTTTTTGCTAAATGGTGAAATTTTTCATCCCCTCGCGTTTTGTTTAATCACAGTGTTACTATTCAAATGGTGTTTGATATCGTTAACTTTCATAACATAATCAACATTACCACTTCGGATTGCATTAAGAGGCATACTATCGATCATAGCCTCTTTAGGGTCTTGAGCGATTGTGGTACCTCCGTATTCTTTGACAATTCTAAAACCAAAGGTCCCATCTCGGCCCATTCCCGTAAAAATTATTGCTAATAACTTATTTTTCAAGATTTGAGCACCTGTTACCAGTGTATAATCTATACATGGGCGAACTCCCCATACCCTGTCTTCTTGAGTTATATCGAAATAAATATGACCTTTATCCTCATATAGTTTGAGATGATAATCGCCAGGCGTGATATAGATTTTACCGGGCTTCAGCATATCTCCGTGCTTCGCCTCCAAGACTTTGAATTCACAAATGGAATCTAATCTCTTTGCAAAGAATTTTGTAAATCCGTCTGGAATATGTTGAACTATAATGCCGGACTTTTGAGGATTGAAAGTAAGATCTTTTAGAAAATTTAGAAGTAGGGGAGGTCCGCCCGTAGATGCACCGATTATAAAAATACTTGAAAGATTAATCTTTTTTGAAAGATCAATATTATATTTTCTTTTTTTTGCTTTTTTAATCTCTTTTTTAACGGGTGCAGCAGGTTTCTTCCTTTTTGGTCTTTTATTTTTATTAGATTTCCTGGATTTTTGTAGTCTATTTGAAATTTCTGCTTTATTTATAAATACTTTTAGTTTGTCTCGTGAATTATGAACCGCAATAATTTTTTTAACTAACATTTGGATTACTTTTTCAAGACTCTTAGATCCAATTCCTTTAGGTTTTTGTACAATATCCATTGCACCGAGCCTAAGGGCCTTAAGAAGAATCTCTGCATTGTCCTTTTTGTTTGCGGCAGTGAATACTAAGGTGGGGATTGGCTTCGAATTCATTATATTTTCCAGGGTTTCAATTCCATCCATTTTGGGCATAAAAAGATCCAATAATACAACATCTACCTCATTATGTTCCAAGATTTTTAAGGCTTCAACCCCATTTCTTGCAATGAATTGAATATCCAGTTCCTTATGTTTCGATAGTATCTTCTTAAGGTTCATTCTCATGAAACTTGAATCTTCAACTATCAAAATTTTTATCATATTGACCAATCTCCTTTTTATGAATTTGTATGTTTTTTATATTTCTATTAAGTTTTCAGATGATTTGTTTCTCTAATTATATCTTTTACTACTAACTATCTATA
>CAZEPC010000463.1:0-3799 GCA_964513765.1 uncultured archaeon | reverse complement strand
CCGTATTCTGTGCTATGTGATTATTTAAGAGCATGGAAGCTCGGATGTGAAATTCGGGATAAAATCCAAAATGCGTATTGTAAAAGTAGAACTCCTCGTTTGAATCCTTTTCTTTAAACTTGCACCAACTTGCAATTCTCCATATTGGTTCTGTTGCATAGGTACTGGGCTTTTGTGGTGTTTCTGAAAGCCAAAAAGTTCCGTTGTTGAGCTTAATGTATTTATCTTGATCATAAAAAATGGCGGTGTGCTCTCCTACATGCAAGCCAGGATCCCTTCCCACTCCGTACCAGCTGTAATTTCTGTTGGATAAATTATGCTCTAAATATGTTAATTGCTCAAAATAACCTTCTTGGGTCCCGAAGATGTCGGGATCTTCTAACTCAATCACATCCACAACATAAGGCTTCCTATACTCCCAATCCTTAATTGTATTGTTAAAGCCTTTGTAGAGAATGTTATAAGACATGGTTTTTACTTTTACGGGGGTATCCAAGTTTTTTGGGTTATTATTGGTGATGTTAATTCCTATTGTCAACCCCATAGAGGAGATAAGGACAATGATTGTTAAAATAATACTCTTCTTCTTTAAGGGCTTTTTTGTATGAAATAAGGATAATTCGTTGTTCTTACATTTGACTAGTATGAGGATCCCCGCTAGGATGCCAACAAAAGTGCTTATGGAATAATACCAATCTTTCCCCCATATACGCCCTATTATGACCGCTCCATAGGCTATAATTAAAAATATAATGCCAGAAAATCCAAGAATCTTAAATAATGCACGTTTTATCTTTATCAGCGTGGATATTTGGCTTCTTTTTGTTTTGAGATTTACGTATTTTTCCATTTTTTTCATTAAAAGTACAAAGAAAAACCCAGTAAAAACCGGAATAAAGGGAACAATCGCAATGATAAATACATATTCCAGCAATAAAAATCCTGTATCCTCCTTCTTGAGATCACCTCTGTATATTTTAAGAAGAAGATGCAAAGTACCCGTTAATCCTAGTAAAAAGATATGAAAGATGACAAATTTCATTGTTAAAGGCAAATAACGAAACCAATAAAAACTAATTGCTCCATATATCTGAATAGGATAAAAGCTGCTCTTATACTTATTGATAAGATAAAAAAGAAAAATGTGAAAAAGGTTGTTGATAGGGAAAAAGAAGTTATTTCCTTATTCTGCGTCCCAGCCGCCTTCTTCTCTGAGGTCCTTAACTAAGTCCTCGGCCATATCTGTAAGTTCCTTGTAATCGGTTTTTTGGACCCTATTTAATGGGATTTCTTCCACAAACTCAACATGGAGGGGTCTCTTATACGCGGCCATTTCCTTGGCTGCCTCATTCACTTCTTCAACGGTTAAATCGGCGCCCGGTTTCTTCACAATGTAGGCAACGATCCCCTCGGAGAAAACCTCGTGTTTCGCACCCACTACTGCGACTGAATCAATCTTATCCTTCAATGCCTCGGTAATGAAGTCCTCCACATCGGTTGGAAAGACTTGATATCCCTTGGGTTTTATTACAAATTTTGCCCTTCCTGAGAAATGAAGCCCATCCTCATCATAAAAACCAAGATCTCCAGTATATAACCATCCGTCCTTTGAGATTGTTTTTGCGGTATTCTCGGGATCATTCAAATATCCCAAAAAGATCTGTTTTCCGGTAAAGCAAATCTCACCTGTCTCGCCCTCTGGCTTTTCCTCTCCGGCAATACCATCAGAGGTCATCGGTTCTCGGATTGAAATCGGGCATAATGGCATATCATATCCCACACCCTTCATAATCTCATCAATGGTGGCGTGAACGGGGGTATAAGTCACAAACCCTGCGGTCTCTGTTAGTCCTAAACCAGTTCCACAATACGGGGCCATTTCCTCCATCTGTTCGAGGAATTTTCTTGTTACTGACTGTCCTCCGTAAAGTGCAAATCGCAAACTGGAAAGATCATATTCCTCATAATTTGGCAATCTCCATTCTAAAGCAAAAAGGGCGGGAATCTGTCCGCAAATATTCACATTATATTTTTGAATGGCGTCTAAGCTGTCATCAGGTTTGAATAAATGGAGCAAAACCGAGGTTCCTCCACCATAAATGGTTGTACCCAATTGTTCTGTAATACAACCCACATGGGAGGGAGGTAGATTTATCAACATCCTTTCTCCTTCCCGAATTTCAAAGCCGACCGCCAGTCCAATGTTTTGGATTAGAATGTTTTCACTACAAAGCAACGCAGGTTTTGGGGATCCCGTGGAACCGGTGGTAAATATTATCAAGATCGGATCTCTTCTTTCCACCATTTTTTGGGCACTTCTTAATTTAAAATGAAAGGTAAGCATCGATTTTATGTAGGCTTTTTTCAATTCCTCGGCGAACGCGCTGATATGAATTGCTCCATCTACAACCCCTTCAGGCTCCTCATCAAATTGTATGAAATATTTACAAGGTCCGCCATTTTCGGCACCGAATTTTTCTATCATTGCTTTTATATTTACTCTGAAATCATTGACTTCGGTTTTTCCTAAGGAGAAATAGGCCTTGGGTTGCATTTGTTCAAAGCATTTTTCAATTTCTCGTTCCTTTAATCTTGGATCTAAGGGGGCCACAATGGCTCCAATTCTATAGCATGCATAAATTAGATACACATGTTCCTTCAGCAATACAAGTGTGGTGGCCACTACATCGCCTTTTTCTATTCCCATGTCCAATAGTTTCGCGGCAAATACTTTGGTCATTTTCTTAAATTCTTTCCATGTGACCTCTTCCCCAGTATTATATTCAATTAATGCCAATTCATCTGATTTCTCTTTTGCCCAATGATCCACCCAATCAATCATTGTGGGATAATCATCAAGTTCCTTATATTTTTCTAAACATAATTTATCTTTTTCTTCATTCTCCAACATAAACACCTTTAAAGTTCTTTTCAATTGATCATGATATTATTTCTCAATTCAATTGTTTCATCAACAAGTTCTTTAATATGATTCTTCTTGTTGAGTTGATATTGTTTATTATTGGTTTTTTTAATATTATAAATTTTTCATTTGGATTTTTCAGAATTTCTGCAAAATCGCAACAATTTTCATAGATGTTTTTTAACGATTGCCTCCGATGATCGGCAAAATTGTCATAGGACCATTGCAAAAGTATCAGAATCATTTTGTCAAATCGCTCATACCCTTCAGCACGATGTTCCAATATGGCTTTATAGCTCCGATATTCAGATTCATCAAAGCACTTTGAAAAAGAGAAATCCGCATCGTATTTAAGAATGGTATTCAAAAGTGATTTCTCAATGGAATCTTCAGAGAAATCATTGAAGTTGACTTCAAAGACCCCCCCACCAAAAAAATCACTGATGGTCCAGTCCTGAATAATTCCAAGTTGATGAAGCCTGTAAATTACCTTTTCAGCCTGAGCCTTCTTGCATCCAATCTTGTCGCCCTCAATTTGAACATCCCGGCTTTCGGGTCTGGCATAAACATCGAACATCTTTTTTATTAACGCATATTCATCTTTTATGACATCCAATCCCATTGAAAAAAGAAAGAGATTGATGTTCAAATCACCATTGATCTTGCTAATTAATCCTTTCTGATCCTTTCCGTTATCCCGCTGATCGATCATACGGGAAAATGAGGTGCTTTTATCGAACAGCGCATTGTATACCTCAGGATCGGTACTGTGTTTTGAAAGCAACACATAACATGTTGCGTTCCGCTCCGAAAATATTCGCTTATCTCTTCCTGCCCTTCCTGCCTCTTGATACAAAGCTTCCATTGATCCGGGAA
>CAZEPC010000462.1:0-3810 GCA_964513765.1 uncultured archaeon | reverse complement strand
TTTTTTGGTTTCTGGAGGATCTGATAGTTATTTAAATTCATATGCAGCGAGCGGAACACAATTATTCCGAAATTTAATAAAAAAGCGCCAGCATTAAGTACGATCAAGATAATCGAGAGCACATTTATCAATGGGGTAAGAGGTCCCGAAAAGAAGAGATATATCGCAGTAGGGACTACAATATTTACCAGCAACCAAATGTTGTTAAATAGTACATTTGGCCATCGATCATAGTTTTTTCCAAGCAGGTAGGAAATTATATCAAAAAGAAAGAAGAGAAAGATGAAAAATCCCTGGTTAATGAAAATTACTCCGTTGAAAAGAGGGATTAGGAATAATTGGATCCCGATCAAGAAGTAAATGGTAGAATCTATGTAAAGAACGGGCCTAATCATCCGTAAAAATGCATTTTTGGATGTTTTTTTCACATCATGGGCAGATCTTTCTTCCTCTCCTTCTTGAGATTCTTTCATTTCTTTTTCAGATTTGGAAGAGTTCATAATATTATTTCGGCTTTAAGCAATAAAAAATGAATTAAAAATATTTTTGTCTAATTTTGTAAATGCCACATATATTTATTCAGAAATAGGGAGCCAAAAATTACAGATTTGGCATTTCCTTACCTCAACTACCTTATTTGGACCGCATCGGATCCAATGATTTTCCATTTCTCCCGCACATCGGGGACACGATTCTTGAAATTTCTTTCCTACTTGTTCAAGCACTTGTTCCACATCCTCCGTGGCTAATTCTTTTTTGGAATGTTTTAATTTTTTCTTTTCTTCCTTTTTTGGTTTTTCAGTACTCGGGAGCCATCTGCCTTTTTTATCTCGTTTTAATTTTTTCCATGCAGTATGTTTTCTCCTTCCCATTGGCACCCATCTCAAATTTGTTTAATGAACCTAAATTCTCCCAAAAAAACCTATGTGTTATTTATTGTATTAAGTTTTAGCTTTATAAAAATTGTTTTTTTGTCATATTACCTAAATAGAGTATCCTTTTGCTCAAAAAACAGCTTACAATTTCAAATTTTAAAATTTTATTAGTAAGCAATAGTTAATTGAGTGGTTGGACTAAAAAATATATATATTTTTTTTAGATGATAAGTGAAAGGATATAAACAATATAAATAAGCCCAAGTCCAATTATTGTTGGTTTAAACAAGGGTTTTCCGCTCTGTTTAAAGTCCGTTTCAAAATATTCTATGGAAAGAGAAATACATGGGTGCACGGGTGTACATATGTATCCCATAAATACCGCACAATAGATGAGCACAAAATCAAAGAGCGGTAATATGTTAAAGGCATATTGTGCCATGTATATTGGAAATAGTATGGATATGGGTAACTGAACCCTCCCGGTAGCAAAGCCTAAGAAAAATCCGATTATAATATAAAGCGCCATCGACATATTAAGGTTTCCGATAAACTCGGGTACATCCGAACCCCCAAAGACCTCTAAAAAGAAATACATGGCGGAAATTAAGAGAGGAAACCTCCAAAACTTGATTTCCTTGGCTAATTCGGGGATTTGTTTCCTTTTATACCCTGCATATTTCATCGCAAGTACCACACTCATGAACAGTCCCAGAGCAAATGCAAAATTTCTGATCCCTTCTATTAGCTGGTCGTCGTACTGGCTCACTAAATCGGTGGCCAAAATAATTTCTGTGGTAATGGCGATAATGGGGGCAATAATAATCGGTTTAAGGTTATGAAAGAACGCCTCCATATCCCCATTTTCTTTCTCTTTCTTCAAATTGTTCCGTAAAAGCGTAATATATCCAATGATAATCATTAATACAAGGGGAATGGTCAATACCAACACAAGCATTAGGATTGAGTGCCCCGTAATCTCACTTGCAACGATGAGAGTGGCGGAAAGAGGATAAACAAGTATTAACACATGTCGATACCACACATTAATTGCCACTTTTTTATCTTTTGACAATTCGGTATCGATTTCATCCACAAGGGGAGCAGAAAAGAGAGCTCCCCCAGGTATTGGGAGTAATCCAATAAGCGCGGGATAGAGGATGAATTTGGCCTTTTTCGGAAGATCAAGGTTTCGTACAAGTTCAACCATCATACCCGATTTACTCATGATTGCACCTAAAATGGGAATGAGACTTACCGCAATAAAGAGAAATAAATTGGCGAGGTTAAGATAAACATTCCTAAGGGAATTCCAGATCGATATTTCGGCAAATATTGCCAAAAATAACGCCCCAAGAAGAATGCTGGCCCAAAGTTCTGTCTTTTTTGATAAAGCCAATCCTAAAATAATTCCAAGTGCAATCAGGAAACTAACCCAGCTCGGTATTAACACAAAAGAGAAAATCTGGGGAGAAAGATTAATTTTTTCTCTTTGAAAAAATTATACAATCTATCGTGATAAAAGTAACAATTTTATATGATAATTTGGTCATACCCCCCAATGTCGTGGTACCTGGAAAAACACTCTATGATTTAGAAGGGCGCCATGGTTTTTCCGCGTATATTGAGTTAGGTGAAAAAACCGTGCTCTTTGATACGGGATGGAATGGCATAGCATTAATGAAGAATGCCAAAATATTGGGCAAAGATCTAAGCAAGATTGATGCAATGGTTATATCCCATGCCCATTGGGATCATATGGGTGGAATCCCCGTTCTTCTTGAAAAATTTAAAATTTCCGAAATATATCTCCCTCATGGATTTTCTAATCATCAGACGAAAGAAATTGAACAGATGTTGGATGATCCCTTTATCCAGAGAATCCAATCATATCAAAAATTAACACAAATTTCAGATAATATCGCCAGTACCGGCACCCTCAAGGGCGATCCCATCGATGAACAATCATTAATTATTCGTTCAAATGTCAGCGATGAAGTTTTGTTGCTTTTAGGGTGTGCCCATGCAGGATTAAAAAGACCATTAAGAATCGCGAGGAAGAAGTTTGACCATGTCACCACTATTTGTGGTGGATTACATAGTTTTAAAAACCAATCATTGTTGGAGAATTATGTCAAGATAGGTTTAAAAAAGGCTTATATCGGCCATTGCACCCAACATTATGATATATTTGAGAATGTGCCAGAAATCGAATTGAAACGGCTATATACCGGGTTTCATTTTAAAATATAATATGTTTCATTTCAAAATATAAGGTTTTATTCTTGGGTTTCGTGCTCACATTTAGCGGTGTGTAGGAACTTGTATCGATGCCGTAGCTTGTATTGATCATCTAAAAATCCTTCTCTTCTCCAATATTCTAAAATATCCCTCTTCAATTTTGTTCCCCGGAAATTAAAAAAATCATCCAACTTGAGGTAGGAGAATTGATTTAGAATTTTAAAAACTCTCTTTTGCACAATGTCAAACCGAAGTCGAATTTTTTGATGCTCATTTTTGATTCCCTCGTGAAATTTAGGGTGAGAAAAAAGTTCTTTGGGCCAGATATCCGCAAATCCCTCGTAATCATCCCTCAATTTGTAAAATGCAAGACCATAATCAATTCGTTTTATTTTTTTATCTTTCCCGAAGTCTTGTGTTTTTTCATCATCCTTTTTCCCATCTTTATCGGATTGGATGAGATAATGCTTGGGATAACAATCATAAAGGCTTAACCACCTTCCGAACTCATATTGTTTTCCCATTTTGAAAGGATGTTTCAGTGATTCTTGTTTTTCGATGGGTCTACCTGGAACCCAAGGAATCATGAAGAAAGGAATCTTGCGTTTTAAAATTTTAGTCTTGTATCTCCCGATAACATAATTTCCAAGACATATATCAGGATCGAAAAGCCTGCCCAATTCCATCCCCAGCA
>CAZEPC010000461.1:0-3812 GCA_964513765.1 uncultured archaeon | reverse complement strand
AACTCTTGATTCAATGCAAGAAGATCAAAACTTTCCCAACCTAATCCTCATGGATATTATGTTGGACGGAGAAATGAAAGGAACAGAGGCTGCAAAATTAATTCAAGAGAAATTTGATGTTCCCATTGTTTTTCTCACTGCCTATAGCGACACAGAAAATCTGACGGAAGCAAAAAAATCTAATCCCGCCGGTTATATTATTAAGCCTGTTGTAAGTGAAACCGACATTGGACCCACAATTGAAATTGCGATTTATAATCATAAAACCCAAAAAAATAAACAAGTTCTCGCAAATCAAAAACTAAAAGAAATAAAAAAATTAATAGGAAAGAATCAAATTTCACCCAATGCATCATCAGGTTCTAAAAAAGACAGCCAAGCTCTTGATAAACATAATGATATGATTTCTCAAGATTCCAAATCCTCAGCATTCCTTGAAAGAAACGCATTCTTTTCCTTAATTCAGACTCAAAAGAATCTTTCAGAGATCTCCAATTTCTTTTCGGTCTTAGCAAGTGTAGAAAGGATGAAGATACTCCTCAATCTAAAGGATGGTGGCTTGTTTTTCAAAGAAATCATGAGCATAATTGGAAAAAAGAAAGCCACCACCTCCCATCATTTACAAAAATTATTTGAAGTAAATCTTATTGTAAGCCAACAAAAGCATAATCTAACAAAATATATGCTGCGTAATGATGAAAAACTGGATCTTGCTTTAGAAAGATGTTCAAAAGCTGAGAAAATAGAAGAATGCATCAATCTTTTCCAAACTCTAACCAATGAAGAACGATTGAAGATTCTAAGATCACTATCAAAATCACCCAAAAAGACCTCTGAATTATTTAATAATTTTGATGATAAAGCCAAATCCACAATATCCCATCATATGAAAGTTTTAAAAGATAATGGCTGGGTGTTGGCTGAGAAAAAAGGTCGTTCTTATCTTTATTCTATTTCTACAACTCATTTAGGAATTATAAATCAAATGGCAGAATTGTTTTTGAAAAAAAACCCAAAATGATAAATGGAACAAAAACAAAAAAGACTTATGGCCGATACGGGGTACATTTTAGGTATAATATTATATTCCATTCCAATTTTCATCAGTGCCCTTCTTATGCTCTATGTTTATAAACGAAGAGAGAAGAAGATCAATAGGATTTTATTTTGTCTCTTCTCTTCTCATTTTGCTTTTTGTTTAACCTATCTTATCGAGTTAGTGACAAAATCCTTAGAATATACCATTTTTTGGGATCTTTTTCAATATATCCCTCTTTATTCAACATTTTTTTTTATGGTGTATTTCTCGGCCCAATTTAACCATTATGAACTAAATAATCATAAGAATCTTTGGATTGCCTTCATCTCATATAATCTGATTATGATAGGGGTTGTTATTTATAGTTTTTTTAACCCCTCAATTTTCATCAAAAATCCATATATTAAATATAATGGCTTTTTTTATGTCCTCTCCTATGAATATACCCCTCTTTTTTATTTCTATATGGTTGATCTTTATGTGAGGTCAATTATTTGCATCTATTTTTTCCGAAAGAGATTGATCAATCCCTCTAATCCGTTCTATAGGAAACAAGCTCTGCTCATCTTGTTTGATCTTCTTTTACCCGTTTTCTTTTCTGTTTTTCCTCTTTTAAACATCACAATCTTTGGCATAAGGGATCAGAGCCCCCTATTTGGAACAATTGGCCATTTAGTTCTTTTTTATGCTATATACAAATTAAAGGTATTTGAGATTATTCCCATCGCCCGGGAAAGAATCATTGAGGAGTTAAAGGAGGGGATCTGCGTATTTGATAATAAAAATCGGTTGGTAGATCTTAACCGAGAAATGATTTCTATATTGGAACTAGATCCGGATCAAACATACATTGGCGAACATGCAAGAAAGTTTTTTAAACAATATGATTCCGTGGCAACACTATGTACGCTAAAAGGGAAGCTCTCAGAATCTGGTTATAATGAATTGGATTCTATTATGGTCTATAAAGATGATGTCCGTTATTATAATGTGAAAAAGATCCAGATAAAAACAGCATCGAGGCATAAAAATGCGCCAAATAGAGGATATATTATTTTATTTCGTGACATAACAGAACAAGTAAAAGTCAGATCCATGCTGGAAATGTCCGCTCAAAATACCGAGAATCTTCTTCGCATTTTTCTTAATTCCGTCCCAAATGCCTTTATAATGATAAAGCCCGATTTAGAGGTTCTTGAGGCTAATCAGCTTGTTTTGTCACTTATTCATAAAAAAAGAGGGGAGGTTATTGGGTATCGCTTGCCCGAGTTTTTTGATTTTGTGAATTTGGATTTTATTCATGAATTTATTGAATCGGATCGATCCTCCACCACTAAAGAAATCAGCTTCATTCAATCGAAAAAAAAATATCATATCTTATTCAACCTCATTAAAATTGGGGAGAATATCGGGCTGATCGGAACAGATATCACGGACCTTAAGAATATTCAAAAAGAATTAGAAGAAAAAAAGGGGGGTTTGGAACAAGCCCTAAAAGAGAAACAAATTTTGGTTAAAGAGATCCACCACCGTGTGAAAAATAACCTCCAGATTATTAGCGCCATTTCAATGATGCATGAAAATAATACAGAAAATGAGGACCAAAAAGAAATATTCAGGGATTTTCAACATAGAATGAAAGCGATGGCCCAAGTACATGAAATATTATATCGTTCGGAGAATTTAGAAACTATTTCCATAGAGATATATATTGAAAAATTGGTGAATAATTTGGTTCGAACTTATCAAATTGATTCCAAACGGATCAATTTTGTTCTCAATGTAGAAAACTTAACGATTTCTCTTAATAAAGCGGTACATTTTGGGCTAATTATCAATGAGATTCTAACAAATGCTTTAAAATACGCGTTTCCTGGCAGAAGAAACGGGACCATAAAAATAAACTTCACAAAGAATGAGCAAGAAGATTATGTTCTGAACGTAAAGGATAATGGGATTGGAATTCCCGCGGAGATTAATACTGATGCACCTGAAACTATGGGTTTGAAAATTATTCAAACCTCGGCCCGCCAGTTGAATTCCTCCTTCTCTCTACAACGAAAAGATGGTACTAATTGGAGATTCGTTGTACCAAAATGATCTTCCCAAAATGTATCCAATGCTTCTTAAGATTTCAGGGAAAAAACCTAGGGAAAAAGCTTGGTATAAATCATAATAAAAACAATTCCCATTAGGATATGATACATGGCGTACTTAAAACCACGTTTTAACAAACCCTTATAATTAAAATTTTCAGTTTTGTATTTCGCAGCAATATTAAGTGTCATTATATCACATGCTGCTCCTTGAGGTAATAAATTTCCTCCCAAATGGACTCCCGCAATCAGTACCATTAAAATGATGTCAGGCGGGGCTGCACCGTAGATGTTCAAAATTATACGAATAAAAATTATAGTGGTGGGCGTGTTTGAAATAAACCCGGAGAGTATATTTGCTGTTATAAAGAATATAATTGCCGTAATCATAATATCACCCTCGGCAATTTCCATTAAATAATTTGATATAATATGAAAAATCCCAATTATCTCCATTGCTCCAATCATTAAAAAGAGTGAAAATATAAAGAGAATTAATTTCCAATCTATTACTTTAATCGTCTCGGTACCATAAATAGATGATACTACTAAAGAAGAGATTACCGCGAAAAATAAGGCATAGGTCACGTAGTCCATTTTTTCTTTGCTAAAAATGATCATTAAACAAATAAATAGACCAATGACAATGGAAAATGCAACCCAATTCATAGATACAT
>CAZEPC010000460.1:0-3818 GCA_964513765.1 uncultured archaeon | reverse complement strand
CATGCGAATATTTTTTCATGGATTTTTTCATAGAATTTATCTTTTAATATTTTATTCCTAAGTTGTTCATGAGATCCCCTACAGCAGAAATCTCGATTTCATTTTTCACTTTAAATTTATCATAATTCAATAAAAGGGCACCATAATCATAATCTTGCCCAGCAAAATACTCTTTAAGCCCAGACCCTTTAATCGGATTCCTCACAGGATGCATTGACTTCCATACACCATATACTCCCCTCTTTACTGTTGCTTTGTCGGGGTCATGAATAAAAGGATATTTGTAAAGATTGAACCATTTCACAATCTTTAAGGCAATTTTCAGAACCATATCAAGAATCCACGGTAATTCTAATCGTTCTGTGAGATCTCGAGGGATATGTCTTTTCATTATCTAATCCTTTCTGCTATAGGGCAAAAAATCTTTTGGTTATTGATAGGTTAATGAGAGTTTAAAATGAAAATAAGTAAGGAGATTTCTAAAAAATCCTTATATAAAGATGTGCTTGAAGAAAATTCACAATTTACCGATTTGATTAAAATTATTTATAAATTGAACTCTTAACTAAAAACAATAGAAATGTAATTGAATAGAAACCAAGTGAAAAAAATGAAGGAAGAAAAAGAAGAGACTCCCACCACAATACCGGTAAGCGAGCTCGTCTCAAACAAGAAAGTGTCCATATCGCTGGGCCTCACGTTAATTGTACTGGCCAGTACGATGATTGTGGGCATCAGTATTTGGGAGAGCAAACCCACGGTATCCACCAGTTATTATCATTTTAATATTCAATATCGGGCCGGTGATGAAGTCTCATACGAGGAAATTATAGAGAATACCTTCCAACATATGGTCTGGATGTACGGAAATCATTCAAATTGGCATTACACCATTGAATGTCAATTCATGCTTATTGAATACCTCTACGAGCATGATGGAGGCAAATATAGGCACATCTTCGATGCAGTCCAGAAACAGAACGAGGAAGGACAGTTAGAATTGATTATACCCCAATATTCAAACGCGTTCCAAGTACCCTATGGCATTAAAGAATTCAAGGAATCGATGAACTATACAAAAACCCGAATGGAAGAATATAACCTCACCCAGTCCAAATTAATCTTATTGCAAGAAGGACAATGGTTGCCGGGATTTGCCCATGCCGCGAAGCAATTTGGATTTGAGGCGGCGATCGTGTCTAAAGAACAATGCGGATATTTTGGATTCTTCCCAGATCAACCTGTGCAAGAATACACGTTCAAAGGAGTGGAATCCAGAGCTTACGTGATTCCGTGGATAGGTACTATTGAAGCGGACACATATCACCACCAAATATACACCCAAGACGGAGAAAAGATAAATACGGGTGGGTTTAATGTGGGGGTGGCAGAGGAATTCGGCTTTAATCCCGATAAACAGCAAAATATTCTTGACCGCCATATAGAATTGGAAGAAATGGGAAATACTTTCTTGCGGATGGACGAATTCTACGACCATTGTGTAGAGAATAATTATATGGAAGAGTGGCCAGAAGATAAATACGTGGCAGAGTGTGAATGGGTGTGTGCCCAGTACCAACAATACTTTACTTGGATGGGGAAAGGATCCGGCAGTCCGGATGACGGATATATGCTGGCACGAGGGCAATATGTACATAAGCTCATTCAAGCCACCGAGATGCTTTTGGATAAGGCATATAAAGATGGAAGTATTACTCAAACTCAATATAGAAGTTGGGGACCACACAGATACGAAGGTACAGACGGCAAACTTTTGGAAGCGAAGAAAAAGCACTGGAAAATGCAAGTGACCGATGTCACGGGTATTTCCCCGGCCTATCATGAAATGTGGTATGGTCTAAATAACAGCAAGGATGCAATTGATTTGTGTAATGAAATAATCGATGATTTGAAGCCCTTAATGTTTTCAAGCGCAAACACTGTACAAGTTAATCCGTGGAATCGGACATTTTACACCGACAACAATAACCCTGATGATATAATGACCATTACCCCCAGTTACGAATTTGATCTCTCCGCAATTGAGCAGGATTACCAAGGATTAAATATTAAGGTTGACCAGAGGGAAGAATATAATGATACCTATGGATATATCACCCAATTCGATAACATCACCCTTAGTGGAAATGGTTGGGGGAGAAATGAGGGGGAGATCCTAACCAGACTCCAATTCGGTGATTTTATGGGGAGATACAATATTACATTCAACCACACCGAAACCCAATATTTCTCAGAAGCCGAACGAAATCCATATGCAACGCCTAACGTTGAGGATAAAAACGAAGTGAGCATTATATTTGAGGATAATTGGTCCCAAGTGGCCTATTCCCCTGCACTTCTGGAAAACGATACCATCTCGCTTATCCGAGATGATTTTTATACACATCCCTACAACGCCGAAAGTGAATGGGTATTCCTGCTCTCAATGTGCAATGGCTTGGCCTACAATCACAAAAAAGGCTACGCTTTAATCAAGAATACCACCGTTCGGAATTTAGCTGGTAAATGGAATAATGATCAACTAGAGTTTAAAGAAACCTCGCTGAAATATAACTCTAACCACGAATATTTCCTTTATAAGGGTACATTAGCACAATCTCTTGAGATTGCAAACCAGATAAATACATACGGAACAATGGATTTTGATTTTTCATAAAGGAGAACAAAAGGAGTGAAAAAAATGAGTAAACAAACTAAAAACGAATCTGAAGATAAGAAACAAACATCTAAATCTAAAGACGAACCAGAAATGGGAACTGCCTTACACATGGATAAGAACGCATATAGAAACTTGATGAGGAAACAAGTAAGGAATGGTCTTCTGATCTCAAGCTTCCCACAGATTATCGTGTCGGCACTATTCATTGCTTTACCATATATCTTGTTGATGATCCAAATCGATGCACTTTACCCCATTAATTTGGAGAAAATTCCAATATTATGGGGGATCGGATACTCCTTAGGGGCAATTACCTGCCTAACTCTGATTTGCGCGCTTATTTATCACAAAATCGATCAGACAAAATTTGGATATATTTTCGGCCATATTGTAGGAGGATTAATGATGGTCTTTGTTCCTTATGGGCCTTTCTATGGGAGTTTATTGATTCAAGATGTCAGAGACCCCCTCCCGGATAGGATCAAAAATGGCGAGAGGGAAAAAAGAACCCGAGATAAGGAGCTAAGGGAGTTTGTGTCTACATTCTCCAAACAGCTCATTCTCTTTGGGGCCATATCGATGGGATTGCCTTTCTTTTTCCTATGGTTGAAAAAGTTTGCGATAACCCAACAAATAGATTTGGCGTACCCGATGCTTTCCTCCAAGGACATAATTGCGTTGAATTGGTTTGGGGTGGCTTATTTCATTATTTTCGCATTTCAAATGGTGGTTGGATCTTATTACCGTTTCGGGTATAAAAAGAAGGGAATGAAGGCCACGATAATCGTTTTAGCCCTCTTTCAAATCTTTTCATTGGCAATTCTCATCCAGGTCTTCATTTCAAACAACTTCCCTGCAATATTGGAAGATCAAGGATCGGAAATACCTATTTGGACCTTAAATTTTGCATGGATTTTAGGAGTGATGCTGAATCCAATTGGAATGTATTTCGGAATTTATATGTTGAGAAATCTCAAAATAATAAATAAAACGATCTCCAACCCGAAGATAATCTCAATTTAGGACATTGCGATAAACGACAAACCCAAATTTTTTTTTATTTTCCTGCTTATTTAGTGAATAACATAAATCAAGGGGATTTATAAATCCCCCTGTTTAGCAGAACTGGACGTGCGAC
>CAZEPC010000459.1:0-3819 GCA_964513765.1 uncultured archaeon | reverse complement strand
TAATGCTCCTAATATCAGTGGAAGAAGGAAAGATACAACAAGCGGTCGAGAAGTACCATTCATTGTCCAGAGGAGCACCATCCTTGGCTTTAAGGATTGCATATGCAGCAGAGAGCTGCGGTAAGATTGAGATATCGCGCGAAATGGGAATTTCTGCACTAAAAGATGGAATCTCTAATCTCTCGAAGAGAGATATAAAATTATACAGTTCCATAGTAGATGAGGAAACCATTCAGAAAATCGTGAAAATTGGCACATCGGAATTACCTAAAGAAGTATTGATTCCACTAACGGAAATTATCGCGAAAACCACACCTGGGTTAGTAAAAGAACTCCATCTTGCAACCGGTAAATGGGATGCCGATCAGGTTTTGGCATTATCTTCGCAACTGAGGGAAAAAGCCTCGGAAGCAAGCATAAAAATTTGCGAGTCGTGGATCCACGAACGGGTGGTAAGATCGCATGTTTATTATGATGATGCAATCCGCATGTTGAAATTCATAAAAAAAGCAAAAAAGAATACGAAAAAAGATTCCGAGGAGTGGGATGAATTTCTCACGGCATTCAAGAAAAAATACCAGACACGGAAAAAACTGATGAATATGATTGAAAGTGCAGACTTATGATCATTCACGGTAATTTTCTTGATTCGAAAACACAAAAAGATGCCTTAAGCCAGTGCGTAAATGAGACGGAAGACTATTTGCTCTTTTTTTATTATTTCTATGTTGCCAATAAGAAGAAAAGATAAAACAGAGTTCTCATACTCATTTCCCGTACCTATACTCCACCAGAGATAAGTTTTTTACTCTTCTAAAGTGATCGATATCATCCGTTGCCACAGGAATTCGATTTTTCACAGCAATAGCGGCAGTGTATATATCATTCAATTCTATAATTTGTCCTTTCTTTTGTAGATTTGCAGAGATTTTGCCGGCGATGTATGAACTTTTAATATCAAATTGTAGAACAGGATATTTTGAAGATGAGATTGAGGAATTCGGCCAAGTATTCAACTCCCAAGGCTTATTTCTAACGCCATTCTGCGTTTCAAATAATCAATAATCACATATAAATCGCAACCAAGGGCTTAATCTTAATCGGTATTTTTCCCGAATTTTTCGAGCTGGTCATAATCCCGAGTTTTCAATTTCCATCGGATAGGATCCCCATTTTCGAAATATTTTAGGGGCTGGATCGTCGCAACCACCCCTTCGGGAGGAAAGTCCCCAAAATGACTCGAGAGCCGCCCTTCTCTCATATCGGATTTTACCATTGCAATTGATTGCTCCAATGAATGAACACCAAATGAGGGAACGTGAGGAATGTCAAAATTTTGGGAGGTTTTTTTAACACGATCCCACGGGTACCATTCATCGTTTTCCCACACATCAAAAAGAATAAAACCGCATTTTTGATGATATTTTTCTCCCGAAATGGTCCCACCCGAGATATAGCCCCCAAAGCCCTCCCCAAAAAGGATTACGCGGTGTTCCCCGAACAGTTCTGAGAATAATTCCTTTTTTGGACTAAAAGTTTCAGTTAACGCATCCTCAAGTTTTGGGGGAATCTGAGAACGCTGCTTTCTCCCCCGGAAAATGATCTTGTCTTTTTCAGGTTCCCAAATAACCCGAATGTTCGTCCCGTCGATCTTCTCCGTAAGATGCCATTTTTTCTCACCTTTAAACTTATCGTCCGAAAATTCACCCGGGATGATAACCCACTTATTCTCCGTATTTCTTTTCCATAGTGTGTTAATTTTAGGATATTGTTTATACTTCTCTGATTGCATTGTAGATTCCTCAATACTTCGTTAATTTCTTTATAAATACATTCACATCGGTTATATGCAACCAAGTATAAGAATATTTATATTGGTATGCAAAATTTATCCAAAGCCTAAAAGATGGGGACTTCTTTTGCGTTTGTTAAAGTACGGCTGCTTTTTGCTTTTATCCCGTAAGGTCGATAGTTTTAAGGATTTCCCGACTTTCCTCCAAATATACTGGAAAAACGCATAGAATATAAAGAACCCCAGATTATGTTTGATATGAAAATTATGACCCAAAATGAGTTTGAAGAGTACATCGAGCAAAAATCTAAGGAGGGATTACTCAAAGATCTCAATCATCTCTTTGAGAAAGTCCCTGTGGTCAGGCACTATTATAGTACTCTTATCCAGCCTTCTACGGAAATCACAATTCTCAAAAAATATAAGAAAGTAATTAAGGAACAATTTGAAATAGAACGAGGATCCGGATATGTAGCTCCGAATGTCTCAGTTATAGATAAAGCTGTCTCGGAGTTTTCGCAAATTGCACAAGATCAAAACAATGTAGTGAATATTATCTTTTATGCGATTGAAGAAGCGATTGAATTTATCAATCATTATGGGGATATCAACCACGAATTTTATGACTGGCTACCAACCACCTATGAAAGTGCAATTAAAATAAGCTTCAGAGAAAATTTGGAAAAATCAATTCAATCCCGGTGCGAAAAGATCAAGGACCGGGCACTTCACATTGGGTATGGATTAGGGGATAATTTTGATTATTTTTACTCAAAAAACTTTCATTAAAAACCATACATATCTTCCCACCAATGAATTGTATTTTAGATAGAAATTAAGGGATTTCAATCTCAAAAAACTTAAGAATATACCTGACATCTAACATGGTGCTGTGATCCACCCTTCTTTTTGTGGTTTAATTATGGTTTTTAAGCCTACATCAACGTTCACTTAAAATCTTTGTGGGATTAACTTTCACACAATATACCGAAAATATCAAAAATATTTATAGGATTGAAGTGACTTAAGTAACTTGGTGATTGAGTTACAATGTCTACAATTCGATTTGAACATCATGAAAAACTTAATGAACTTATCGCCCGTATTTACTTAGATACCCATAAAAAGCTCACTAAAAAAGAATTATTGGGATATATATTTGAATTGGGAATCAAAAACTATGATAACTTATTGAAAAAAGTCAGAGGGGATGATAGTGAAGATGATGAAATGGAAAAAAGGAAAAGATTCATTGAAAATTTTTGCGGGTGTATAACCATCCCAAATTTGAAGGAAAGTGTATCAGGAGAGAAGGAAACGGATGAAGTCTCATTTGATGAAAAAGAAAGTAATCCCAAAAAGATTTGGGAAAAGCATATGGACATTGAATAAACATGACAAAATATATGCTTGATACTAATACTCTTTTTTGGTATTTTGTGGAAAATTCCAGAAATCATAAAAAGGTAAAAAAATTCTTGAACCCATTGATCCTCACTAAAGATTCCACATTTATTGTGAATGAAATAATAATGCTTGAGCTTTTCCACATCCTTGTCAAAAAGCGAGGAAAAAAGGGAATCAAAATTGCAATGGACTTGCTAGAAAACGAATATTCACCAATAAAAATTCATTTTGACTGTCTCAAACATTCTGATCTAAGAGAAGTGCTCACACATCTTACAAGATATGGAAGGGAGACTACGATCGGAGGCAGGGATTCTACCATCATAAAAAGTTGTGTGAATCATAAAATTGATTATTTAATCACTAATGATAAGGGATTTAAACAAGTCAAAGAGATTAATCTGCTAAATCCTTTAAAATAAAAACCTTATGACAAATTTAATGAACGTATTGCCGGCATTTGCTTAGATAGATAGCATACAAATAAATTATTTGTTGTAGAAAAGATTCAAGGACATAGTGAAAAAATGATTAGACTTGAAGCATCTGGGAATTCATCGTGCTAATCCATAAAAAAACCCAAAAACTTTCGGGGATAAGGATATCCTACCTATTCCTAA
>CAZEPC010000458.1:0-3838 GCA_964513765.1 uncultured archaeon | reverse complement strand
TATTGAAATGATTACACTTTTATGGGATTAAGTTAAAAATACTAGTTAGTATAAAAACCAAAAGGTACAATACTATGATTTACATCGTGATCGTTGGAACATCGTTATTTCGGAACATATTTTATTACTTGGCCAACCATAAGGAAAATGAGAATGTCCAATCTTCCCTTAAATCACTAATAAAAGTGAAGGGCATCTATAAGCAAGCAACCGATTCCAATTATGTAAACCCCATCAAGTTAGCAAGATACATTGAAGACCAAGCCAATCGGTTTCAAGAAGAAAAACAATGTTTAATCTCGGAATTTTTCGAAATGTTGCGGAATGGAACCGATTCCCAGTCATCCGAATTGAGCGCCGAATTAAATTCCATAGAATCTCTCAAGACCCAAGTGCGATCTTTAGATCAATTTCCCAACGGGACTGGGTTTGATTTCATTCACTCAGACACTTTAGTGGGCGAAATATGCGCAAAAGCATTAAAGCGATACATCGAAGAAAGTGAGGGGGATATGATTAATGCAAGAACAACCAGGGTAAATGGCTTGACTTCAAGGGCCAGCACAATGGAAGGAAATGGTCTTTATAATTTTGCGAAGCTCTTGTTTGAAAAATTCCACCTATATCTCAGTAAGAAAAAAGAGATTGAAATCATCGCCACGGGTGGGTTTAAAGCCCAAATACCTTACACTTCTCTTCTCTCTATTGTGTTTCAGAAACCGGTTTATTACTACCACAACCTCTTTGAACGATTAATTGAGCTCCCAAACATTCCCGTGGTTGCTGTCGATACTAGCGCCATTCACCAGAACTTGGAATTGTTTCATAATTTGTATCCCAATAACGAGCTCCAAAAGGAGGAGGTAATTGAAGATTGGAGCCAAAAAACAGACCAGAACCTAATAAGTCTATTTTTGGATGAAAATAATGACCATTACGAGCTCAATAAGGTAGGCTCACTGTTTTTCGAATTCTTTCAGACGCCAGGAAATCGCGAAAATACAATAAATATCGAGGCAATGAAAGATATTTCCGGGGAATATTTCTTTGAGGGGAAGGTGGAGCATTTGGACAAGAAAGAATCTTACCTCTTCTTTACGGTCGGAACATCTTTAATTGGACAAGCTATGGGGCACTTTCATCCAAGAAATGACTTATACAAAGAATTAAGCAAACAATCCCCATTAAAAGAAATCTTTTCTGAATACGAAGAATACAAAGACAAACACGATGGGTTCATGTCCCTCACTTCTTTTACGCTCAACAAGTTCAGCCAGTTCACCCAAAACCAAAGAAACAATTTGAAGAGGTTCATTCTCAAGGACTTGATGAAGTTCATTAAAATTATGGATGCCCAAAACGAATTGACGGTGACATGCGCGGAACTTAATACGCTTTCACACTTGGTGGACGAAGATATTGTGGATCCTAAACACGTGAGGGGCACTTTCCTTGTTTCGGATACCTATTCGGGGAAAATTTGTGGCGAAGCATTGGCGAGGTATTGCAACGAGCGTTACGGTAACAATCAAGACGGGTTCACATTCACCATCATCAATGACCTCAACTATGATGCGGCTACCTTCAAGAGAAAAGGGCTCATTAACTTGATCGAGAAGGTGATCAACCTCACCTTCAAAGTAGAAAGCATGAACAAGGAACAAGGAAAAGAGGAAAAGATCTTATTCTGCGGGACAGGTGGTTTTAAGGCAGAAACAGCTTACTTGACTATCTTGGGTATGATATTGGGAAAACCCATATATTACATTCACGAAAACCACGAGAACTTGATCAGCTTTCATTTATTCCCCATCGTACTCAATTATTCCAAAATCATACGTTTTGTGGATCATTTCCACAACTTGCAATGGCTCATAAATCAAGAAGAATATGGCCGATATTCCAGCGAGTGGGAGCGGAACGATGCGGGGGAAAATATGGAATTGTTCACAAGGAAACTTCCTGAAGGTAAATATGCTTTAAACGATGCGGGAGTCGTGATATCGGAGATATTGCTAAATGCCACCGAATTTTCGTTCTTGCGAAGTGATGTGAACCGATTTGTTCAAGATCTTATCGAACAGGATAAATATGGAAAGAAAACATTTATTGAAATTGATTGGGAAAAATGTGGTGGCGAACCCCCTCACCCTGCTAGAGGTAGGGGGCAAAAACCACTGTTGAGATTTTTGGGGGGTATTAGGAACAGGGATTTCATAGAAAAAATCAAATGGCAGAACGGGGGAATCGAAACCGAACCGTTGCACGCTAAACATACCCTCGGATCAAGCAATAAATGGCCCGCTTATGTTCCCAATTCTGGAGGCGGGAACATTGACGTGAAGTATAATGCAACCACGCTCACCTTGACTCTCGCTTTCAAGAGTACCCGCATCCAAGAACTAGAAGAAAGCTTAGAGCAGAAGTTGTCTGTGAAAGTTCATCATTCTTTACAAGAGCTTTTTGATTATAAATTGAAAAGGGATATCGAAATAAAATTTCCTGAGAACTTCTTGAACAAAAAACTGATCGATGCAATAATTGATCGTTTGAATAAAGGAAGCTAATAAGGACTTTCCCAGAATCACGCAAAGAAATAAAAAGAAAAAATATGTGGAGTTTTTTTAAAAGAGAGGATGTAAAAAATGCCAAAAATGCGGAGAAAGATGTAAAAGATGCCGGAAAATCAATTAAAAATGGCTTTGTTGTTTTCACACGAATTTATGTCCAGCCAAGAAGATGATGCAATGGATAGCCTCGGGGTCAAAAGATTTATAAGCCTTCCGAAAGAACTGAAGGGAACGTGGGCCAATATCCCTCCAAATGCTGAATCTTCAGAATTTAACAAGTTACTTAAATCGATCATGGTGTGGCTTTCCAAGACCTTAGATAGGGGCGACTTTGTGCTTGTTCAAGGTGATTTCGGTGCCACTGTTTTTATGGTCCAATTCTGTTGGAATGAGAGGTTTATCCCGGTTTACGCCACCACCGAGCGACATGTTTTGGAGAAGAAAGTTGAAGATAAAGTTGAGCTTGTCCATACGTTTCAGCACGTGCGTTATCGGAGGTATCCGCGATTTCGATCCTCCGATGTGGTTTAAAATTTGGGCAAAGATCACTTGAAGCTTCTTTCGGTTCCAAGATAATGAGGATGATGCATTCGATCACCTTTTTGCAATTTTCTTATTTTTAGCTCATTGCGAAAGAAATCTCTTTCCCTTTAGAATGGGGATGGATGTCGTACAATGTTCATATATTTTTATACTTAGCCCTAAGAATTCCTAATCTGAATTATGCTTTACCTTTTGTTTTGGTTCATGGATTGGCGTACAACAGTTAATTTCTAATTTAGTACTCCATCGTTATATTCTGATTTAGATGTATCGTTGAAGAAGAATTGCCAGGATTTGATCAATAAAGACGGCGGAAGCAACAAAAATAAATGGGCAATGGCAATAAATGGGACATACCACCTTTAGCATAATCCGCTCTAGTTCTGTTTCGGAGAAGTTAACCTATAAAGGATTCTCAAAATAACAAATAAATAATGAAAATTAAATTTGATATTATTTTCCGTAGTTTGTATCCATACTAATAGTAATAATAAAAATAATGATAAAAACCAGAATCATTCAAAAAGCAATTTAAGGCATTTTATGACAGTTCTGATTGGAACTCCTCTTGAAGTCAAGCGCCAATAGGATTTAGATCCAAGAATCTTTTGCAAACTCAACCCTCTTTCTCGCTCTAAAGGAATCCCGTACTCCCGCGTTAGTTGAGGTGATTGAAAAACCATCTCGCTAACCAAATTGAAGCTTAATTTGGGAAAACAGAAGTT
>CAZEPC010000457.1:0-3842 GCA_964513765.1 uncultured archaeon | reverse complement strand
CCAGTATGTGCGGATGATTATTCCGAAATAATGGAGTATTATTTCACCACTACTACAAGTTTGGATACATATGCTAGCGAAGCCGGTCAAAATTATGTTGAACAAGATTCAAATAATTGGAATCTTACGGATGAATACGGTTCCCCCTTTGTAGGGGGTGAACTGCTTGTAAAATGGAGTGCGACGGTAACAGATAACAGTGAATTAAAATGGCAATATAAAATTAATGATGGATCTTGGAATGATATACCAGGGGGTGATTTCTCGGGTATAAATTTTACGAATAAAGTAGATTACCTTGATTTAAGAGATCTCAATCTCCAAGGTGACGAAAATTCTGTTCAAATTAGATGTTGGGCAAATCTTGAAAATATTAATTCGGGAACTCCCCCGTTTTATAATGATATTGAACCCTCTATTGTAGAATTTGATAATGTCACCACCCAAATTTTTACAAGCTCCTTTTCCGATAATTCTACAAATGGGAATTATGCAAATTTAGAGGAAGAACTCGGTATAACGGTTAATATTCATCGCTTCGGTCAAACTAACGGAGATGAATCAAACCTCTCCGAAACAGATTCAGACTATAAAATTTATTATACCACAGACGGATCCCTACCAGATCAGAGTTCTAACAATAACATTCCCGTTTCGTCCGATGCTTTTTCCGATAATTATAATGCAGAATTTAATTATACCATTTCTGTTTCGGAGAACTCTACTATCAATTACAGGTTAGGTATTTCTGTTCCAAGTACGAGTTTTATCTATTGGGGACCAAACTTCACCGTATCTATGTATGATGGAATATTCCCCGAAGTAGATCAAGGAAGTGTAAGCATTAATGGTGGGGATTCCTATATGTATTATAATAATGTAAGCGTTAGCGCCGATATCAGCGATGCGGGTGGGATGAGTTTACAAAAAGCAGAGATATTTTGGAAGATGGGCGGTTCTGATGTTTCGAGATCTGAATATGATTCCTTTTCGGTGAATAGTACCATTGACGGGTTTGCAACAGAGACTCTTTATTTTGAAATACCCAAAGAAAGTTTAGATCCCTATGAAGCAACTTCCGTCATTATTTACCTCTATGATGGAAGCTATAATATGGCCCAATCTAATCATATTTATTTATATCCCCAAGATGATACAGATCCTATCATTACCTATAAATCCAATTCGTCTGACAACGATGAAATTGGGTATGAAGTAAACAATTTTCGAATTGAATACAATTTTTCCACAGGTAATTCCAAGGAATATCTTAATTCGGATTCGGCATTTTTACGTTGGTCGATAAATAGTACTCCATTTGATGCTGAAGATTATGATGAATCCATTAAAATAAATCTTGGAGATGGTTTGTCTAGTGCAGAAGGTGAATTTCCCTTAGAAGGGATTAATGTTTCAAAAAGATTCGGTTTAGACGATGTGGTAAGATTTTGGACAGTTATAAATGATTCTGGTGCCCATAACACCCTCGAACATACCCAATCAAGCCATGATTCATGTATTATGTTCACTATAGTGGATAAAGTTGCTCCTTTTTATCAAGAAGTTATAAACGTTAAGGATGTAAATTATACAGATACTCAAAACTTCCGTATACGGTTTTATGAGCCTTTAGGGGCAGCAGGTCTCTTGGATGGATCCATTCATTTATATTATCGCATAAATCAATCGAACTGGGATCCAAATTCTGCTACAAAACTCAGTGGAACGGATGATGAGAATATATATGACCAAGGAAATCTTTATTCACGGGAAATGACCTTTTCAATCAGCCATGAGCAATTAAATTATCAAGATGAGGTATATATTTTTATTAATATGTCCGATACGTATAATAATTGTATAAATGGCTCTGATGGATATCAATTTCATTTTACCGTGATAGATGGTCTTGCTCCAGAATTGTCCGTTGTACAAGGATATTTTGATACGAATCTTACCTTTGCGAGGACGCATTACGATTTGATGGTGAGTCTAAATGCCAATGATATTCCTCATGGATCAGGCCTAAAGAACATTTCACTAGCATATCAAATGAACTCAGATTTCACATGGAATCTGGGAGAGTGGTCATCAACCGGCTCTATTATCTATAAAAACGAATCCGACCAGATCTCGGATATACAATCCATCAATCAAATTCAATTTATTTTATCTAAGGAGAATATCACGAACGGAACCCTTTATTTAAAAGTGAGGGCCTACGATAAAGATGGAAATAGTTTTGACTATGAAATAGTTCAAGAAATTATAGAACAAGTAGATCATCCGGTTTATGTAGATTATTCATTGGGAGAATCAGCGAATAATTATTTAAATGTGCAGTCCTTTACCTTTACTCTTGAAATCAATAATAATAGTTTAATGTTCTTGTATCTGGATGGAGTGCTTCAAAACGAAATTCCTTATAGCGGTACTCTTATGAGTCATGCAATAAGTGGACTTGATGAGGGAGAACATTCCATTAGGGTTCAATATTATAATGTATCAGATGGGTTTTATCAATCATTTACGATTGATTTAACTGCCCCCAATGCAATCTCGAAAGAATCAATTTCCATCGAATATAATGAGGAGGGCCAAATTTTTCTCTCTTGGAACCCGCCTGAAGGAGATGAAAGTTCTGATTTAGAATATTACATATTTCGAGGAGATTCCCCCGAGTTCGATGTGAACGCCGGTGGAGTTGTGCAAGTGGGTAAAACAAGCGATACTCAGTATAGTTACAATCCTACTGGAACAGGGACTTTCTATTATAAGATAGTTGCAAGAGATAAGGCAGGTAATTTTGGTGCTGCTTCCTCTTCTGTTTCCTTAGAGATTACTACGCCCAATTATGGTTTAATTTTTGGTGCTGTTGGAGGCGTAGTTGGTGCATTAGGTTTGGGCTATTTTCTTAAATCTCGAAAGACCGAGGATGAATTTCTTAAAGGTGGAGATGTAAAAGATAAAGACTTGATAGAAGAAGAGGATGATGTGTGGGGTGAAGATGAGCAAGATGATTTAGAATGGGAGGATATAAGTTCAAGTTATTCTGAGTCTGCTCAAACCCGAGTATCCAAACAACAAGTAAAAGCACCTGAGGTCACTCATGTAGAAAAGGGCGGAAAGATCACAGATGCTAATATTTCGGCCCGATTAGATGGTGAATTGTTGGAAATGTATGAGAATGCCCAGGAATTTACTGAAATGGGGCAAGATAGCATGGCAATTCAATCTTATGAGATGTTAATCCGAAAAGCCGAAAAGAGGGGTAATCAGCGTTTGGTTGATTTTATCCAGAAAAAAATTGATGAAATCTATTAACCAGGAAACCCCATTTTATTCATTTTTTTACTATTATTTTTGTTCTAAATTCTGAATTTGGTCTTTTCTTTCATCGATATTAGAATTATCGATCTTATATTGATGATCTCGAAAGGCCTCTAAACCTCCCACAATATTATACACATTCTCGAAACCGAACTCTGCCAATTTTTTGGCGGCAATTCTGCTCCGATGTCCAATGGCACAATACACCAAAATTTTTTGATCCCGTTTGGATTGTAATGTTTCTAAGTTCTTTTCAATATTTTTATAATGTATATGAATGGAATGGGGGATCCTATTTCTCTTTCTCTCTCTTTTCGATCGGGTATCAATCATTGTTATGTGTTTTCTCTCCTCTTCATTGTTAATTATGTGATTGGCTTGTGTAGCGGTCATATCTTTATAACGTTCATTTTTTGGGTTATATAAGTATGCATAGATATAGACGTAAATCCAAGGAGCTAAAACTATTGAAGTGATTACTAATAAAAGGGAAACAAACCATAATTGTCTCA
>CAZEPC010000456.1:0-3847 GCA_964513765.1 uncultured archaeon | reverse complement strand
TGGTCTTAACTTCGATGGATATCCAATGATTTGGCACAATGAAAAAGATAATCCCGATATTATAAAGAAAGATTTCTTAGGGGATGCAATGAGCGTTGGGGTAAAAGCCGTGGAAATACGGGACCTAAGTTTTTCGGCGGTAAAACCAAAAAAGGAGCAAAATAAGGGTTCTGAAAAAACCCATCCGAAAATTCCAAGAATAGAGGAATCCGATTATGATCTCCTTCCCTAATTTTATGGGTTATGCCCATTAATCAAATTTTGCCAAAGCATTTTATTCATCAATCATTAAGTTATAAATAATATTAAAATGACGCTGGCTTTACCTGTTGCTGTAGGAATTGTGGAATATAAACAGAAAATCCTTATGATAAAACGATTTAGAGGTGACTACCAAGGATATCTTGCTCTACCTGGTGGTAAAATCGAAAACTCCGAACATGTGAAAAATGCAATGTTAAGGGAATTAAAGGAAGAATCTACTCTAGAATGCAAGTTTGGATCATTTTTAGGATTAGTCTCGGAAATTTTCCGTAATAGTGCAGGAGAAGTCAAACATTTTCTTCTAAACGTTTGTAAGGTCTTCTCAAAATCACCCGATTTCGTGTCTCAGCAAGAGGGGGAATTGGACTGGTATTCTATGAATCGGATTAAAGAATTAAAGGAACAAATTATTCCCAGCGATTATCAGATATTGAAGGCCTTTCATCTTAATCCCCCAACGCATTCATATTATGAGTGTTTTATACAGCAAACCAAAGAAGAATATATGATCAAAAAGTTTTTGGAAGTTTAGGGAGACAAAAAATATGACACCCGATTTAATTGATATTTCTGGGGTTTGGCAAGTTCAATTGAAACAAAAGCGAAGACAAAAAAAATGGCTAGAGGGTGGAAAATCTCATTTGGTTAACTTGCCTGGCTCTCTTACCGAAAATAACATAGGTTATAATATTTCTATGGATACTCCTTGGACTGGGTTCACAGGAAGGGGAGGATGGAAATCTAAAAATAAATATGAACCTTATCGGGATCCAGAAGACATCAAAATTCCTTTTTGGCTTCAGCCCAAAAAATATTATAAAGGAAAAGCCTGGTATAGACTTGAATTTGAAATCCCTCCTTCTTGGGATCACAAATATATTTTTTTATTTTTAGAACGCTGTCATTGGGCTTCAAAAGTATGGATTGATGGGAAAAAGATAGGGGCTCATAATTCGCTTTCAACCCCCCATGTATATGAATTAGGAACATCGCTTCATTCTGGGAAACATGACATAATTATCTGTGTAGATAATTCCTACTTATATCGAATCGGAATTGATTCACACGCCATCACGGATCATACCCAAACTAATTGGAATGGGATAATCGGTAAAATGAAGTTAATCGGGTATGATAATGCTTGGATTGAGAAGGTTGATGTATTTCCTAATTATGAGACAAAAAATGCCCGAGTTAAAATTCAATTCCGTAATCATTTAGATAAAAAAATTCCCGTTAGCCTATCAATTCGAGCGGAGTACAAGGGAGATAATTTGATAAAAAAACAGATGACAATGGAACTCCCTAAAAAGGAATGTACCAAAAATCTGATGCTCCATTTTGGAAAGGATGTACCGCTTTGGAACGAGTTTGATCCAAATCTAATCCGTTTGAACGTAGAAATGAACTCTCAGAACATCTCTCACAGAAAAGAAAAAGAATTTGGATTTCGAAATATACAAACCGAAGGAAAACAATTTTTATTGAATGGCAACCCGGTGTTTTTTCGGGGCACTCTGGATTGCTGTACTTTTCCCTTGTCGGGATATCCGTCCACAAAAAGTGAGGATTGGATGAAAATCTTTAGGACATGTAAAAACCACGGGTTAAATCACATTAGATTCCATTCATGGTGTCCCCCTCGTGCTGCCTTTAGGGCTGCGGACAAGATTGGCATCTATTTACAACCAGAATGTCCGGTATGGAGGGGTTTAGGTGGTTTACGATGGGCAAAAAGATTGAAACCATTTTTATACAAAGAAACAACCCGAATTTTAGAAACTTATGGTAATCATCCCTCTTTTGTCCTATTTTGTCATGGAAATGAATCATGGCAGCTTACGAAATGGAGAATGCGGCGTTGGACAAAATTCGCCAAGCAAAAAACCTCTAGACAATTGGTTACCTCCGCAGCTCATTATAAACTCGTAAAACAAAGTCAATTCCATATAGCCGGTGCGGCAAAAGGGTTTCATCTCCGATATCATAAAATATTTAACAAAACATATCCCTCTACCAAGCGCCGTTATTATGATCAGATAAAAAAAGAAACTGTTCCGATTATTGCCCATGAAACCGGGCAATGGTGTGTGTTTCCCAACTTAAAAGAGATTTCCAAGTATAAAGGAGTTTTGGCACCCAATAATTTAAAAATTGTTCGGGATTTTCTCGAACATAACGGACTTCTTGAACAGGCTGATGAATTTCTAATTAATTCGGGCAAATTTCAAGCCGAACTGTATAAAGAAAGCATAGAGGCTTTTTTGAGGACTCCTAAAATGGGAGGCTTTCAATTATTGGATCTTAATGATTTTCCTGGCCAAGGAACTGCATTAGTTGGGGTTTTAGATGCTTTTTGGGAGGAAAAAGGCTATATAAAGCCCGAGGAATTTCATAATTTTTGTGCTCCCGTAGTTCCGCTAATAGAAATGGAAAAAAGGACATGGCAAACGAACGAATCTTTTCGAGGCAAATTATTAATATCTCAATTCTTTAAGGAAAGCCTTAGAGGGGTACAAATAAAGTGGGCAATTAAAGATTCCGACGGTAATTTCCATAAAGAAGGGAAATTTACGCAAGAAATTGTTCCCGTTGGGTTATTTGATTCCAAAAAAACGATAACGGCCAAATTTTCGGAGATAGAAAAAGCTAGCCTGCTTTGCCTTTCCGTTGAGATCATTTGTGATGAATGGGGGGAGATAAAAAATACATGGGACATTTGGGTGTTTCCTTCTCAGATAAACATAAAATCGGGGAAGATTATCCAAACCAGGACCTTAAATGAAGCATTGGGTTATCTGAAACAAGAGAAAGAAGTACTGCTGGCTCCACCACCTAAATATATCAAATCGGAAACTTTTGGTTCTTTCGAGCCTATATTTTGGAATAAATCTTGGTTTCCCCGACAAAAACCCCATACTCTGGGATTGATTTGTAGAAAAAACCATGTGGCCCTGGGTGATTTCCCTACCGAGGAATATTGCTCTTGGCAATGGTGGCCCATTTTGAGAAATAGTAAGCCATTGGTTTTGGATGAGATTTCCGAGAAAGGTAAAATAGTGCCCATTGTGCAACCGATAGATGATTGGAATGAATGCCGAAAACTGGCTTTATTATTTGAATGTAGGGTGGGGGCAGGAAAATTAGTTGTGAGTGCGGCTGATTTATTGAATGAGCAGCTTATCCAAAAATATCCAGAGATGAAACAATTGAGGTTCAGCGTTATTAATTATATGAATTCAGAGAAATTTAGTCCAGATGTACATTTAAGGGCGGAAGAGTTGAAAGAATTGATAAAAAAATGAGATAATGTATGTATTGAATTTCAAAAAATAAAAAAATAAAAAAAGAAAGAAAATTACGCATAAGCCTAATAATTTTCCTTAATCTAATCTAATGAGCTTCAACAATTATTTATGATTTTTGTTGGTATTTTTTGATTACAAAATAACCAGAAGCAACCGTGATGACCACAATAAGCAAGATCCAATACCATGCAAAGCTCCCTTCATTTGGATCTGTTCCATTTCCATTATCCGTGCCATTATCCGTGCCAGTATCGCCCCCGCCATCATCATCCCCG
>CAZEPC010000455.1:0-3862 GCA_964513765.1 uncultured archaeon | reverse complement strand
TATTTTATAGTTATAAAAGCAACATCCAACTCAAAAAATTGGATATTTCCTCTCCCGTCTTTTCGGGTTATCCCCTCGAAAAATTAGATGAAAAAGCCTTGAAGCGCAGTAAAAAGCCAAAAGGGGTTCAATCAAAGCGGTTCCACAATTATATTCATAATTCAGATGATAAAGGGAACATTCTATACTTTTATCCCTCACCGAAGGAATCCGCATCTAGAAGGAAAGATAAAATCGTGATGGCAACCAATTGGATGCATATGAACGGTTTCTTATTCAGCTATGATGATGTTGCGAATATCGTGGCCTATCCAAAAATCCATAAAGCATCAGATGAAAAAACTTTGTATTTAAGGCTTCGAACTCCTATTATTTGGACTACAAGCGATGGGAAATCAACGCAAACCCATTACAAATTCGGATTCAAGTTGGATTTGCCTTCTCAATATGCCGAGAACATGGAAGATGTATTTCAAGAATACTTTCTTTAACTTTTAAATACTGGAAATTGCAATTTCCTCAATAAAATTAGTAAAAAAACGCTTTCCATATTTTTTCGGAATCCTACTTTTCGAACTTTAAATGTACAAATTTTCCCATTTTTAGAAAATCGCTCACTTTCATCAGCTTTTTGGTTATTTTTTTCCAATTTGGCTTGATGGGAGTTTTTTCCCAAAATGTGAATTTCTCGACCAATTGTATCCTAGAATCCCAATCGGAAAAGTTCATCGAATTTTTGACATAAAAATGCCATTTCATGCTCTCTTTTCCCTCCTTTTTGACTCTTAAATTGGTGATCCACTTTCCCAACTTTGAAGATGCATCAAAAATTAGCTCTCCGCCCGAAAATCTCTTGGCGAATGTAATGAAAAGATCTTTCACCTGCGTTTTGGTAAAATACATGAAAAGCCCTCCTGCCAAAATAAAGATCCCCTTTTCTGGATTGAAATCAATCTTGTCCATCCAAGAATGATCCAAAACAGAGCACACAATATTCCTCTCCCGCTCGTGGTTTCCAAGATATCTCTCTCGAATTCGAATAACATTCTCAAAATCAATATTATAAAAAAGGAGGGACCCATTGTCCATCCGATAAAAAGTAGTATCCAAACCGGCACCCAGATTGACCACGCTGCATTCGGGGTATCTACTTATATAATCTTCTAAAGCATCATCCAAATTCCGTGCTCTTGCACAAAAGACCAAGCCAAAATATTCTGCCTTTTCCCCATGATATTGCTTAAATTGGGAAAATTCAACCCCATAATCCTCTCCCATCCTTTTTAACAGTTCCATGGCCTTAGGATCCTTGAGTATGTCGGGGTTTTGTTCGCTATAATTTGCCCTCCCCCAGAGTGGCATTAAGAGGGTGGCTTGCACGGAATTGTCTTCAATCATGACCAATCGTCCCAAAAGAATGCCTTTTTCTCCAAACTGGGGTCAGGAGGAAACATTACCTTCTTATAGGCATCATTATCCTTTGCCAGATCTTTTTTGCTAACCCACCATTTGTGCTCTTCCAAATCTTGCTTCTGAGGGATCCATTCTTGCCATTCCTCCGGAAGCCATTCTTGTTGGTAGTAGAGCATCAATTTGGTAAGATATTCTAGCTTGTCATCATCCTCGATCCAATTAGCCATAGGATCATGAAGCATCGCCTTCACTACACTATCCAGATCGTTTCCGAGGGAAGCATTTACGGTTAAACGCTGCTGTTCCGCATGAGGCCTAACCAAATCTGCGATGTTATCAGGTAAATGTATAGTGTGAATAGGTAATATCTTTTGGTCCTTAAAATATCCGGGAATCTCAACAATACAATCATCGGGTAATTCTGGGATTATCTTATCATAATCGGGATGTGTGTTTGGAATATTGACCACATGGTGGTTCGGAACGCTGTCTCGCCAATCCAATGTCATCTCCATTGCCCGTTCCCCGATTTTCCGTGGCTTGGGAACTTTCTTTTCCCCGTTCGCCATTGCCCTGAACTTCTCGTACTTTTTATTTCTTCTATGATCCAAGCTGCCCACATCCCGAATAACTGGGAATTTCCAATAGGGACACTGCGTTTCGTAATTAAAATAATTATAGTAATTGGTCATGAACTCCGCAACGTGTCTGCTTCCTGGATAGGGAAACCAATTGTACCTTTCTAAAAGATGAAAGTTATATCCGTGCCCGAATCTCTTCTTCAAGGTGAGTTTTCTGGCTTTTTTTCGGAACCAAGGGTAGTAATCCTTTCCCTTATATTCTATTTTGGTGAACCAGCCAAAATGGTTAATTCCCCCGTACTCAAAATCAATCTTTTCCCACCACGTATCGGGGCGGGTCAATTTTCCGATAATAAATTTTAATTTATTAACCAATAATGTGCCCCATATAGTTGCCCCTCCGCCGAAATATTCATGACAAAGCCCAATATATTGGACATCGGGAGCTTTGGTCCGTGCAGCCATGACAATACTTCCTTGAGGGTTTGTATAATTCAAAAGGGTGGCGTTCGGACACAATTCATTCATATCTTCGGCAATAGCAGCCGCCACGTGGTTTGTCCTTAAACTTCGGAAAAGGCCACCCGGTCCCAATGTATCTCCCGTGTTTTGAGGGATCCCAAATTTAAGTGGGAGATAATTATCGTACCATTCTGCCTCTTGAAGGCCCACCGAGATACTCTTGTAGACAAAATCCGCATTTTCCAGTACGTCTCTGCGATCTGTGGATTTTGTAACCAGAATATCATCGGGATCATAACCCTTCTTCTTAGCCCCCCGGATTACCATTTTTTTTAAGATTTTATACATAGTGGTTAGACTTTTTTCATTAATATCGCATAACGCCACTTCCATGGGGAGAAGATCCACTGCATTGGTGATATTTCTGAAAAACCCGATGGAAAATCTAAATGAACCCGCTCCTATATACGCTAACTTAAATCGTTGAGTCATTTTTTATCAAGATGAATAAAATTCCATTTGATTTATTTCTTCATTCTCTTAATGAAGATGTGATAAAATCATTAAAGAATGATTTTTAAAAGAAGGCGGATTTACTTTGATATTATGGCAAATTCCAAAAAGACGGCCGTAGTAATTGGTTACGGCGGAATGGGTTCCCATTGGGGTCGTTCAATCGATAAACATCCTGACTGGGAACTAATTGGTGCAATTGACACCGATACCGAATTGTTAGAAAATATTGAAACCATCTCGAAAGGAAAATTAGAGGACGATCAAATCGCAACGAGCATTGAAGAATTCACGCGGTTTGTTGAGAAACCGGATCTGGCAGTTATTGCCACGCCGATCTTTACTCATCATTCCCTCGTGAGGGAAACAATGTCGTTAGGGATTAATACGATTTGCGAAAAAAATATGGCCTCTAATGTGTATCAAGGAAGGCAAATGGTGCAAGAGGCTCTAGACCATCCTGAGCTCATGACTGGGGTTGGTACCCAATACCGATACCATACGAAGTCTTGGACGGCTAAGAAATACTTTTTACAAGAGGATGAAGAGGCTCAAGATGTTTCTATCGGAAAATTAGGCATGATTAAATGGGATGATAACGGATATCGTGGAGAGAAACGCTGGGGCTGGAGAAGGTTCTTACAAGAGATCTATTTGGAGGATATGTCTGTACATTGGTTCGATACCATAAGGTACGTGACCGGAATGGATATTGTCCAAATAAAAGCCGACACGTTCATGCCCAGATATAGTGAATGGCACGGATCCAGTGAAGTATTCGCCCAATTTGCCTTGGCAAAGCCCGAAGACTACAACCATCGCCATGAATGGTTGTGGTGCCAACTATATGGTGGATGGCAGAGAAGGGGGCCCACTGGTCAAGAATTTATGTT
>CAZEPC010000454.1:0-3869 GCA_964513765.1 uncultured archaeon | reverse complement strand
TAAAGATGTGAAGGATATGGAAGAAAAAATTGAAAAAATTAATGGATATTTGGAACGGCTCGAAACTCTTTTTGAGTCAGCAATGCGAAAGGTCAACGAAAGAGACAAGGTTATAAAAAAGAAAGACAAAAGAATAACCGAATTAACTGATAGACTCGAAAAGCTTCAAAAAGAAAAAAGCAAAGCGTTGAATTCTAAAATAGAATTAATGGAAAAATTCCAAGCAGAAACGGAAGAAAAAGGCGAAAAAATTCATGAACAAGATGTAAAAATTAGGGAACAATCCGCAACCATCGAATCCTTGCAAAGAAAGAAGAAGGATGCCCAAGAGGCAGTATTGGGCACGAGTTTTGATCGGGATAATTTGATGAAGAAACTTGAAGAAAAAGAGAAAAAGATCGAGCAAATTGAACAGAGGGTGGCCGAGGTTGCCACTGGATCCACGGGAATTTTATTCGACAAGAAGAGTGTTGTGGATTACGTAAAGGAAAGAATCGAGGCGGCAAACCGACAGCTTAGATTAGTTGTTCCGGATGTTGAATTTTTGGAAGAAAATGATTTAGTCGGATTGATTAATGATCTTGATGAAAGCTGTGTTGTTAATATTGCAACCGCGTTTGATCCCTCGGAGCAAGGTGAATTGATTGAGAAGTGGAAAGAGAAGCATTATCGCCTTACCCAGTATATGGAGGGAAATCTTATCTGTATAAGTGCAAATGGTGCCGATGTGGGGATTTCCTTTGTAAAGGAATCAAAATATTCAGGTTTTTACACCAATATTCACGATTTGGTAAAGATTTTCAATCAAGCAGCTATGCATGCGTTTATTAAAGGCACCAAAATTTAAGGCACTCTTGTTTGCGTAATTATAATTTTTTCCAATAATATTTTTAATTTCATCATTTGCTTGTTGTTTATAATTGTTTTATCCCTCTTTCTTTAAAACTAAGTCCAAACAAGTCGTTTCAAGGGCAGGTGAGTAAGGTTTAACGACTCGGAAATTTTTGATTTTTAAAATTTTTAATGTGGGTATTTTATCTATTTTCGCTTGTAAAGTTTTCTTTGCATCAAGAAATGGATCTTCTTTTTCATTGAATTGATATATATGCAATAAAACCCCTTTCTCATGCACAAAAGGTGGTATGTAGTCCAAGAACTCTATGTTTTTTTTTGGGAGATTCATGATTATTCTAGATACTTTATTATGTAAATAACCCAATTCCTCTTTATCTTCTGCATTTCTTACATTTATATTTTTGAACTCAATCTCCCCTTCAATATGATTTTTTTCAGCATTTTTTTGTGCTAAGTTTATAGCATGAGTGTTTATATCGGTTCCAATGTATTTTCCCTGTGGAAAATTTTTCGCAATCTGGATTAAAAATGGCCCAATTCCACAGAACATATCCCAAATATATCCATAACTATTAAATGGTGTCTTTATATTGGAAACCCTATTACGTTCGTAAGATAACCTTGGGGTAAAGAATGTTTTTTCGATATCCACATTAAAAATACAATGATTTTCCTTATAGAGTGTGGTAGTTGTATTTTTTCCTGCTAAAAAATTGAATTTTCTGGTGCGTTTTACCCCTTCTACATCACTACTCTTTTCAAAAACGGAATCTATATTGGAATATATTTCAACTAATTTTTTTCCTATCATTTCTTTATAAAGGCTTAAAGGTTCTTGTTCCTTCCTGTTAAGTTCAATAATTGCTATTGATCCAATAATGTCAAAAGAGCGCGGAATGAGCGGAATAAGAGAATCTGGTATCTCACCCTTTAGTTCTTCATGTAAAGTTTTTCTTTCTCCCTTTCTTCTCTCTATAATTTCTTCTTTTTGAGCAAATTCAAAGGATTTAAGCTCCAACTTCTTCTCATTTTTAACGGAAAGATTCAAACTTTCTAATATCTTTTCCAAAAGTAATATTCCATTCTCTTCTCCCATCTTTTTATATTCTATTTCAGTTTTTACATCTTTTTTAATGTTTATGGGGATATAGAGCGAGGATCCTTTTTGGGAAATTTTATACTGAAAATTAATTAATTCTTTAGATCGAAGGAAAGTAATGATTTTATTGCCCAATTTCGCAGGACATTTTAGGAAAACCGTTTTATTAAAGTTTTCTTTGCTTTCTTCTGATTTCATTGATTATCCTCTCTGCAAAAGATCGTTAAGGCCTGATCTTTAATTTTGTAATACATATAATTCGGCTTTTAGGTGATGATTTGGATTCTGTAAATAATTTATTAAATCTCGGTTTATATCTTTGGCCGTTTTTGTACATCTGATTAGGGCCGTTCTTCCACAAATATATGTGCTTTTTCGGAAAACCATTGATATTTCATTGGTTAAAGTTAATTTAGGATTGCCGTATCCATGAAAATCGTCTTCATGATCTCCCCCTATTAATTTTACATGTATTTTCTGGCTTGTTTGAATCGCTTTCTTAAGTTCTGGGCAATAGTCACTGACCGATTTATCGGATCCAATTCCTATGATGCAATCCCCGTTGGGAGTTAAAAAATCCTCTTTGGTTATCTCAAGAGTTGTTCCATGTTTCCCTAACACGTTTTTATGTCCATGAGCGATAATTTCGTCCAATTTAACCATTTTTGATTTGTCCATTTTTTATATCCCTTGAATTATTCTTTCTTTTAGATTTTCCAGCTATTATAGGTTTTTATTGTGGGGTTTTTAGAAAGTTCCAAGTTTTTCAACTTTGATTGGATAAGCTCGTGAGCATAATGAATAATGTGTGATCTTCTTCTGAAGGATAATTCAGCTTTATATTCATCAATATACTTATCTGGGATAACAAACTTGATTTCCTCGAATTTTTTGGAATCGAGAATATGATTATCCCCTAAAAATTCCTCAAAAAGGGTCAATAATATTTTTCTCTGTTCAGGATTGTATCTCATATCCCCTTGGAGTATATGTTGGGCTACCGGATAAATCTCGGATAATTCCCAAGGGATAACTCCCATTAAATTGCTGAGTATGATTACTTGTGTTTGTTCCCAATCAGAAGTTTTTTTGAGATTTGCCAACCAATTCTTAATTGAATTTCCATTATCGCTGGGAACATCAAGCTCCGGCAGAAACACAATCTTCGTTCGGTTTTCTGGAATCTTGTATTTATTTGACTTTTCTCTGTACCTTTTAAAAATTGGTCTAAAGAAAGAAAGTGGCATTAGATAGTTTTGCCCCTTAACTTTAGAAAGATTAACTTCTTTATCAAAGAATTCAGAGAATTTTCTCATCACCCGTAATCCCTCGATGAGTTTAGGATGAGCATGAACCCTTTGTTCAACTAAGTCCCATAAATTTCCCTCTTTGATTGCTTCTCTTATTGTTCTAAGTTCTGAAAATGAAATATACAAGTTATGCTCAGCCAATAACTTAATTCTTTGCTTTTTTGATAACTTTTTCATTTTCTTGGGAGTATATTTTGTGCAGACGGGGCAATGGCAAGGAAATTCATTCATCTCACCGAGTTTTTTTGTGCCGGTTAGGGTGAAATACCTTTCATCCTCGGCATAAAGAATATAGGCAGCAGAATCAAATGTATCTGCTCCAAATGCAACTGCTAAAGAAAAGAATGCCGGTAAACCCAATCCAAACATATGAATTGGTCTATTTGGCCTAAGATATTTTTTAGTTTGTAATAAAATGCTAAGTGATAAATCAAATCGGTAATCAATAAAAGTCTTAACCACCCCCCCAATGGGATAAATACCAAAATCTAGCTTAGACATTTCGGTTGCACTAAGCTTTACCAAATCTGGATACACTGAACCGTGAATTGGGCCGAACCATGCTGTGTTTTCTCTTTCTCTTCTTTTTATATTATCCTTGGCCC
>CAZEPC010000453.1:0-3872 GCA_964513765.1 uncultured archaeon | reverse complement strand
CAAGAGAATGTCCGCCTATATACCAATTTTGTATCGGGACTTGATCTTTTAGTTTTAGTCCAAGTCCGGGGTTAAAAAAGCCCAAATTTAAGGGAAATTTTACAATCGCGACGAAAAATCCGGATTCTGCAATTGATCTTGCCAATACCGAATAAGCCTCTGGCTCCACTTTCCCTCCAGGGTAAAAAATTAATCCTGTATTTACCTCTCCAGAGGGAGGGGAGAAAATTATGGCATCATTTTTTTCTGATATCGAGACATTCTCATCACTTTCTAATGCATTGAGTGCCTCTTCCATTGGACCGTAAGAATCCAGCGCCCATATTACAAACCCCATAATCGCTACGCCAACAACTGATAAGATGCCTATGATAATCTTTGTTCTTTTTTTCATGTGCTCATTCTCTTCTATATTATTTTAAATTAGATCAATGGCTGTAAAAAACTTGTTCATTCTTGATCACTGCCGCTTCAATGATCCCTATTCTCCAAGGAATCTTTGTATAATGTGTTTCATCATACTGGTTGGTTCCTTGAATGAGAAATCTCAATTTGGAGGATAATTCTATTTCCATATTTTGATCAATTCCGGCCCTGATAAGCTCCCCGTGTGATACCTGGTTGGTCCATCTATTTTTTTGGGATTTAAATTTAACATGGTCTATTCGTGCAAATATTCTAGATTCGGACCATTTTCCATCTAGCGCTTGGGATACAGAATATAGAAATAATCTCTTCCCTTGTTCATCCCTACTTTCGGTTAACATAAGATAATTTTGGGTATCTTTTATTTTATAGATATTACTTGCCTCATGTACGAGTATGCTGCCCTTGGCTTTTGTTAAATTGTCAAATCCATTGGGAAAATCTTCAAGCGGGGTAGTCATAAAATACATATCTTTATGAGAACGGGTTAGAAAGAGGTATGCTTTTTGTTCATCGCAAATTACCCAAAAATCGATCCATTTTCTGAGATCCTTCTTTTCAACAAGGATCTTAAATTTAGACCATCCATTCGGGTTTGAAATATCTTCATTTATCGAATAAATGGGCAAGTATTTATGATTTCGTTGTTTGGCTTGGGCAATGAGATACCACTTTTTTTGGGGTGTGAAATAAAACAAATGTGGTGCCGCTACATAAGATCCAAAGGGGGAAAGTGGGGATAGATTATATCTAGGTGCTGAATCAAAACCTTCAAGGGTCAATGATGCGCTTATGCCCAATGAATAGCCCATATTTCCATGTTTAATTCGTTTCCTTATTTTGTTTTTCTTTTTTTTACTCTTACTTTTTTTACAATTTCCTATTTTGTTCTTCCCTTTTGAACGATCAATATCGATTGAAGTATTTCTAGGGGGAGTATATTTGATAGGATCCTTGTGTTCTCCATTATTCGGGATTATACCCCTTGCAGTATAGGCCATATACCACATTCCATCGTGATGGATGATACTCGGATCCTTAACGGATATTTGGTCGGTCAGAAAATGCCTTGTGGGCTTAAATACTGGGCGTTCTGCCTCCCAGATAATGCCTGGATCCTCAACTTGTGCAATTTTCTTCTTTTTCGAAAGGAAATTTTTTACTAATTTTATCAAATTCATTTGCTTATTAGGCTCCTTGTGAGTTTAGATTCAAAATCCAATATGAAAATATTTCTTTCTCCCTTATGAATAGAGTCTACGCTGATAAACCTTCCATTATCACTCCACCGTGGATGGAGATCGCACCGGTAATCCCCTTTTTGCTTTGATGAATGATAGAATCTGCCGATGTTATAAACGTTTTGAGTAGCCACATTTGTTAAATTAAGGTATTGTGTGCAATAATGCGGATAGGTATCCCCCAATATCCATCTGAAATCTGGTGAAAAATTGAGATGGCCACTATAATGGGTTCCTTTTGAGATTAGGGTGGGTTCTTCCGGACCAGTTAATTCATTGAACACCCAATATTTTGGATATGAATACCATTTTAATTTTCCGTCTACCAATATCTCCCTTGGAGTCCTTCCCCAAAGCTGATGGCTTACGCCCCATTTTGACCACCATTTATGGCTAAAAGAGCACATTACATCTGAACCATCCAATTTACATGACCATAAATCCGTCTTCCACTTTCCAAGGGGGCGTTGATATCGGTGGAGTAGCATCATCCGGGTCCCATCAACATTAAAGCTTATATGGTTCATCCAATGATAGTAGGATTGAGAGGATTGTGATAAATTGGAACTTTTTTGTCCCGTACCTCCGGGATGATTTAAAATGGTTTTATAGTTTAGGACTAACTGCCGATCGCCTGTCTCCAAATCCAGCAAATAAAGACCCTCTTGTTCCACATCGGGGAGGTTTTTATCTTGGGGTAGGGGGGCTCTCGCATATGAATACCCGCGCCGGGGGATTCGTGAAAAATTGAGAGTGGCGGCATATTTTCCGTCAGGAGAAATGATATAGACTGGATAGTCGTAATCTCGAATGTGATTTCCTTTTATATCATATACCCGGGAAATCGGTGCCCATTTGCCCATGTCTTCGTTGATAAAATCATTAAAAATGAATTGTTCTGGCTTTTGGGGGAGCCATTGGGTCATTGAACCTTGTTGATGGCACCAGGCCTCAGTTTCCGCGATTGGAATAAACTTTTTGGTCTCCAACCGGATTATCCCAACGGTTGCTTTCTCTCCCGGTTTTGGTATTCTCTTTTGTTGGTCAAATTTTATCGCTAAATGATAACGATTATCATGGGAAAATGGATTTCGGTCATAATAACCGAAGGCAAAATGCCCTTCTCCAGGAGTGATATTCAGCCATTGCAGTTTTTGATGAATGCTTCCACCTTTTTTGGCTTTAGGTTTAAAGATTCTCATCACTTAATATTTATCTCGTTTGCTATTTAACTCTTCAGAGAATATATTATAATCATCAATTAATGAATTTGGGAAAATGCCACCGTATTATTTATTCAGAAAGAAGAAAGCAAAAAAGAAAAAGGAGTCACCAACGGTTGTTAAGGGTAAGCAATGGTTGTTAAGGGTAAGCAATGGTTGTTAAGGGTAAGCAATGGTTATTAAGGGTGAGGAACGGTTGTTAAGGGTGAGGAACGGTTGTTAAGGGTGAGGAACGGTTGTTAAGGGTAATTAAAGATTTCTAATGAACCATATATTTTCTCACATATTGGAAACGGGGCGAAACTGGATAGATGTGATTTTTCTTGGCCGGTTTTTTTCTATTTTTTCTAACCTTTGGAAGCGTACGGGTGAATTCTTTATAAATATGTTCAGGAATAATAAATCTTTTGTTATGACATCTGCGAATCAGAGCCTCGATTTCCACCGCGGTCCATGAGGGATCCCCTTTTTTCTCTGTTAAATAGAATAGTATGTTTGTATCCACAAGCACTTCACGCTTGTATTCGTCATCATTACTTGTATTAATATCTAAACATTCATATCCGTTTTTTCCGTTTAAATGCTTGGTCTCTTCCTTGAGATCCTTAATGAGGTGTTTGTCATTGGAAAGAACGTCATAATTTAGAAATTTAGCCAATTTAGCTAGCAAAAAATCGTCCCGAGAATATTCACGGGTGCTATTTTCATATTCTTTGTTGAATTTTTGTAATATTGTTTCATTTATCGTTAAATATTCCAAGCGATTAAGTATTTTGCGGGGAATGCCTGTTTCTTTTAAAAATTTAATCATCCCACTTTTTGTATTCAAATCTTCAATCTTAACTAATTCTTCTTTGTTATTTATCATTTCTAATAGAAATGACCCTTCAATACGATCATTGCACATCATAGATAATTTAACTAAATACAACCCCTTATTCATAAAGTGCTTAATATCGGGATATTACACCAAACCTCATTT
>CAZEPC010000452.1:0-3874 GCA_964513765.1 uncultured archaeon | reverse complement strand
ATATCCGACTTTCCTGCCGTAATTTACCGAACCGATGTTCGGAATCTCTATTACTTCCACATCATCATCCTTATATTCTTTTTCGATGTTTTTCTTTATCTCTTCCATATTATAAGGGTTCCCCGGTTCTGGGAGCATTTTCCTAACTGCAATTACCACCGGTTTGTTTTTCTTAAGCGATTCATTTATTAATGCCCGATGTCCATCGTGCAATCCCCCTGGGGCTTGCCATCTTCCGATATACAACGCAGGTCGATATGCTTTATTCAAGTAGGTTAATATTTTATCGACACTTTCTTGTAGGGCTTCTTTGTGGGTTTCCACCACTACTTCCGGGTTTTTTGGTTCTTCATAAGGTGCTGAAATCCCTGTAAATCTTTTTATCTCTCCGGACACAGCTTTTGCATACATACCCTTTACATCGCGTTCTTGACATACCTCAACGGGGCATTTTACAAAAACCTCAATAAAATAACGTTGCTCCTTTCTAATCTTTTCCCTTACTTTCCTGTTGGGGGAGACAAAAGAACATACCACGTCTTTTCCGTTTTCCGTGAATAATTTTGCTAAACTACTCATTCTCATTAAATGAGTTTCTCGATCCTCTGGTGAGAATCCTAAATCTTCAGAAATATGAGTATCTCGAATTACATCTCCATCTAACCATGCCGCATCCATGATTTTAATTAATTTCTTTGCAATGGTCGTCTTTCCGCAGCATGGGAGTCCAGTTAACCAAATGGTTTTTCCTTTTCTCATAAAGAAAAAAAACGTTGTTTCCATTTAAGTTTTTTTTCCCTACGAACCGAGAAAGTTTCAGAAAAAAATGAGTTCTCCTACAAAATCTTCATTCCTCGGTTTCTGATCCATTTATCCCCTTTTAACTCAGTTTTTGATCAAATTTATTTAGCTTTTCAGCCAAATTTACCCGGTGATGGTGGCTTTTTCTTATAAAATAATTATTAAGAAGATTCTAATTATTCATAATTGAAATTGATCAATTAGTGATCAATTATAGGATGGATGGAACATCTCAAATATTTTTATAAATTGGAGCAGGTTGTAATTCAATGATTTCGCTAATTTGTTTCTGATCGGGATTTTTATCAAATTTTTCTAATTTTTTTAGAAGACTAGGGCTGGGTTTGAAATCAAAGAGAAATTCTGGTTTCTCATCACTCAAAATAATAATTGAACCGCTGCTTCCCCCCAATTTGGCACCCATTACCTCATTTTCATTGCAAAAATCAAGAATTTCTTGATCTATCTCTCTTTGGAGCTTGACCCTTTGATTGGGGTTCCCAAAGGTTCCGTATTTCTGGGTGAGTTTTTGATTTTTATTCATTAAGTTTCCTATGGTGTCTAAATCTCCTTCCTTAATTGCGCTTCTGCCCTTAACTGCACATTGAGCAATTTCAGCAACTATGTTTTGGAGTTTTTCGCTTTTCGGATATTTTTGATATGGAAATTTATGGACATCCCCGCTGCTAATATTCTTACTTCTTACCCCCACATAAAAGGGGATTTTGCTGATATCCAGTTCTTCCAATTCATAGGTTTCATAGTTTTTGGAGGAAAAGTCCATATATTTGACCCCTCCACAACAAATAACAAATCTATCTTGAGGTCCCGCAGTAATCCCTATCTCTTCATGTTCTATCTTAGTGGCATAATGGGATATCTTTCTTATACCTAGCTCAAGATTGAACGTTTGATTTAAGCCTTTTAGCAGGCTGATGATAAGTGCGGCAGATCCTCCCAAACCTGCTTGTTTTGGTATATCAGTCTCTGCCTCAATGGAAAAGGGTTCTAATTCAATACCTTGTTTTTTAAGATAATTAACTGTGGAGAAAACAAGTTTTTCAAATCCTTCATCCCCTTTATTCCCGTTGATTAATAAATTCATTTCTTTTGCTTTTTTGAGCATAGCATTAACTTTAAATTTATTTATAGTTGCTGAGATGACTTGTCCAAAATAGATGTCGGAGGGATTTCCCAACAACCCGACCCGTCCGTGTGCAATTATTTCATCTTTCATCGTTTATGCCCCTATATTCTCTTGTTATCTATTCAATTAGAAATATATATGTAAAAAAAATCATTTTATCTTTATTGAAAGCCATTGTCTTGGGTAAATTTCAATATCCAAATCATTTAATGGATTTGCCATTTTTTTTTAGATCTCTTGTTAACTAGGCCTCTATTCTTAATGATTTTATTCCATATTGAATGTAATTAGTACTTAACTATTCCATGCTTTTTAGTTATTTAACTTATTAAGGGATCGGAAGAATTCCTCAACCTTTTCTACACTTTCCCAGTTTCCGATATCCATGTATTTTCCATCAAGAGGGACCGCTTTGATCGTCTCCCCCTTTTCAAGCCCAAGCTTAATGCTGTCTGTTATTTGATACTCGTTTTTTGCCCCTCTGGGGGTTTTTTCGATATATTCAAATATTTTATGGGAGAAATAATAAAGTCCGATGATAACCGGATATTTTCCGTTTTCCAGTTGCAAGGGTTTTGCCTCCTCGAAGGTCGGTTTTTCAATTGCTCCGACCAATTCGCCATCATTTATTTTAAGGCATCCGTATCTTCTGGGATCCTTCACCTCTCGATACATTATAGTGGCAAAAGGTTTTTCTTCATGGTGTATTTTCACCAATTTCTTAATTTCGCTTTTCGGATACACAAAACTATCCCCAAGATGCACGATAAAATCCTCATTAATCCAAGGCCTTGTCTGATAAATTGCATGGGCAAGTCCTTTTCTCTCTTCTTGGAATACATAACTGATATTTAAATCATCGTGCCCTAAATGCCCAGCATTTCCTAAGTGGTCCATTAAGGCCCCCTTATGCCTTCCTACAATAACGATTATTTTATCTACTCCGCCGTGCTCGTGTAAAACCTCTACGGCGTGATCTATGACTGCTTTTCGATTTATATGGTACAATTCTTTCGGATTTGCCCGGGTAAAAGGTTCCAATCGCTTTCCCTCTCCCGCAGCGGGTATGATTGCTATAATTGTAAACACCTTTTTTTTTGAAACTTATTTCTATTAATAATAAAATTGCATTAAATCCTTTGGTTATTTCATATGTTTCATCCTATAAATTTCTGTGTCTTTCAATATTTCAAAGAAACGAGGAACTTTAGGTTTTTATCTTAGTCTCTGTATTATATATACATATTTACAATTTAAAAATAAAAAGATTTTTCCTTTTTGACTCGGGGATGTCCAATGTTCCCATCTTGACGGGGTTTTGATGACAATCTGAGCCCGCGGAAATTAACAAATCATTTTGCTTAGCAAATCTAAAATATTTTTCGGCTGTTTCGGGGCTGTGGCGGGAATGCCAACATTCAATTCCATCCAAATCCTTTCCCATTATATACTTTTCAATTATTTTGATCTGTTCATCCACATCCTCGGTCACTTTAATTAAAGAAGTTCCGTGATCGTCATTTGGGTGGGCCAAGATTGCAATCCCTCGTGCTTCATGAATTAAATCTATGGCATCCTCAATCAAGAACCTATATTTCGGCACGTTGCATTTCACGAGATAATTGGTAAATGCTTCATTGATATCTTCCACTATTCCCTTTTTAATTAAATATTTGGCTATATGAGGTCTTCCCACCGTTCCATCGGCAGAATCTTGAATATTTTGGATGTCGGAATCATCTAAAAATTTCGTTCCCTCTGTTATTTCTTTTTGATTTTTCCCTTTTTTTCCCTTTTTTTCCTCTTTTCCTTCTTTTTTCTCTTTTCCTTTTTTTTCCTCCTTTCCTTCTTTTGCTGCTTTTCGTTCGTTTTCAAATTCGACATTCAGTTTATCGATGATTTTCTTCATTCTTTCCACCCGATATT
>CAZEPC010000451.1:0-3880 GCA_964513765.1 uncultured archaeon | reverse complement strand
ATATTATTATAGTCCAGCTATTGGTTATACAATAGAAAACAGAGCGGAGTTAAATTCTCTTTCCACTTGGGATAATTTTAGTTTCTCGTGTGATTTATCCACTGGAATCAATTATATCGACTACTTATTTATAGAATATCAAAATGGAAGCGAGAGATGTGCAATACCGCTGGATAATATTTATTCTACTATATATAGTTTTGATCCGATTCTTTTTAGTAATCCTCCAGAAGAAATTGATTATGAATTTTACGTAAACTTCACGGATGGGACGCAAGAAAGGTTAGAAAAATTTCATCTGACATCTCCCTCTTTATATGATGTGGAAGAATATGGGATAGATTTGAATTTTCAATCGCCAGATACTGCACGAAAGCTTGATGATGAATTTTCCATTCGTCTCAATGGTATGGATATGAAATATATTTCATCTGCCATAATAAATTATAAATTAAACGATGGAGATATATATAATGAGCAAATGCGGATAATTGATGGGGAATATTTCGTATTTGAATTCAATAATGGAAGTAAACAAAACTATCTCTTTGAATATGAAATCTGTGTATGGGATATTCATGGAAATGAACATGTGCTGGCAAACTTTTCTGCAAATGCTGGGATACAACAAGAATACATTCCGCCATTGCCAGAGATAAATCTTTCGTGGCAATGGAAACTAACAGCGGTAGTTATTTCTTCCATTACCGGTTTAGTTGTATCCATTCTTTACACACTTAGTGGGAAATCAGCAAATAGAAAATTACAAAAATATATAGAGATGAAAGGGAAAAATGAAGCACAAGAAAGCAATAAGAGCATAAAATCATCTCGCAAAGACAAACTAAATGAAATTTCAAATAAGAAAAAAGTAAATGATGGGTTACTCCAAAATCAAAAAAACCCATCTTATTCACCCGTATCCATAACACCCAACCATTTACTATATTATTTAATTTCTTTAGGGTCGGCGTCATTTATTATTTACTCATTTATTGCAATATATAGCCTGGAAAATGGATTTTACGCCATGATCGCTTCAATCATTGGATTATTGCTGGCAACCGCAGCACTAGTCGAAAAATTAAGCATTAATATTACGGAGTCTTTATATTTTCGGAAAAAGAAGACATCATGGGTAATATTAGCCCATTTGAGTCTTATTGTTGGTGCATTACTCTCTTTTATAAATGCTGGAAAAATGATTGAATGGTTCAATTATTATGTTTCCCAAGACGTATTCTCTTTAGGAGATTCTATAGAGATTCCTTCATTATGGCTCTCTATGTTTTCAGTCTTTCTGACCTCGGTTGTAATTGTTGTTGTTAGCACAAACCGCGATTTAAAAAAGAAAATCACGAAATTCTCTATTATGGAAAAAAATGGAAATGATTGGAAAGTGATTTTAACAACCAAAGAGGATGATATTTCCAAGATGAAGTCAAATATTTTCGTGAAGACGCTGGTTTTCTTGCTCACTGTATTTTTCACTGTGGTAAGCACAACAGAGATCGGGAGATATTCTGACTTGGGTTTAATTTTAATTGTTCCTTTCATCTTAGTTATGTATATCTCCTTTAAGATTTTAAAATCAAGAAACGAACTACAAAAATTCTAAATTCTCTCATTTTTTATTGATTTTTTCTTAAATGTCTTTAATTAATTTTTTAAGCAATCTCCCCGATTAGATAGTATGGGGTCAGATATTGGACTTTTTCTCGAATTCATTATCATGTTGGCTTTATCTTGGTTTGTACTAGCTATTTTCCGAGAACTCATAAAAAAAGTAAATAAGACTAAGAAAGAGAGCGGCGATAATGAATTGGAGTCCAAATCTACCCCGCAATTCTCATGGGGGGAACAACCCTTGCCATATTTAGTATCCTCCTTTTTTGGAATATATATATCCGTGTGTTTAAGCAAAAATATCGATTATCCATTTAAAAAGCAAGTACAAATCACAAAGAGATCAGAGGAATTAAATACATTTGCTGCCTCCACACATTTCGCTTTAGGACATTTACTTTCCTCCATTATTTTGCCCCCCCTTCTCTTTTTGGGGTGTTTATGTCTTTTTACTTTTGCCGATTCCCTGACTTCCATGATAGGTATGCGATTTGGAGGGACATTATTTTCTCGAAAACTTAATTGGAACAACAAAACAATAGAGGGTTGTTTGGCCGGAATATTTTTTGGATTCATCTCTATGGTGTGGTTTGTTGGATGGATTTATGCTTTAGTGGGTGCTATTACTTTTCTTATCACTGATTTATTAACTCCCAATCCAATAAGGATGTCTGATAATATTTTCGTGCCGTTATTGTGTACATTGGCCTTTGTCCTCCTTTCGATTGCCGGGGGTCCCTATACAAACTACCTTGGCATTGGATGAGTTTTAGGAGGAATCCTCTGAGCCTAAATCAGCTTGTTATAGATAGATAAGAAGCTTGAAAAAAATATGAGTATTGGATATATAAGGCAGATTCTAAACAGATTCTATGTTTAGCTACTCTTTTATGAAACTTTCAGTTCCTTTTTGTAATAAATAGTTCTTCAATGTTTCCGATCGGATATTAAACAAGTTTTTTCCCTGGGCCTTGAGCCGATATACCAAATCCTTTAATCTCTTTTTAAAGATTCGATATCGGTCTTTTTTACTTAATAATTTTATTTTCCACTTGTTCAACCTTTCTATATAGTCCTTATTCTCCGAGTCGTCTAAAACACGGGTTGAAATCCCATTTTGATGGAGCATTTTTAATCCACCTAGAGCAAATTGTTTCATCCATTTGAAGGAGAGAGGTTTGAGCCATTTAAATCTCTTCATAAAGAGACCTCTTTTTAACATACCCCCAAGATATCGAGAGTTATTATAGTATTTTGCATAGGCTTCGGCCACCAGCTGATACATTTCAATAAACGATAATTCGTTAGTTCTCATCATAGGATGGAAAAGATTATAATATTTATAATTATAGGTGGCAATGCGATTCTTTTCCTTCATCTCTTGGAAGAACTCTGTGCCCGGGAATGCGGTAATAGGAGTAAATTGAACGAATTCCATGTCTAAACTGATGGCAAAATCAATGTTCTCCCGGACCATTTCTTTTGTTTCTCCTGGAAATCCAATGATCATTCCACCAAAAATGGAAATCCCTTGTTCATAACATAGATCCGTGGCTTTTTCAATCATCTCCACCTTAGAATGCTTGTTCATGGCATCTAAGCTCTGCTGATGAACACTTTCGATCCCTAGGAATACATTATTGAAGTTTGCCTTCTTCATTAAAGGCACAATCCATGGATTATTTGTGAGCGTATCCACCCTCGTCTGGCATGAAAAGTTAAGGTGCTTATTTAACTTGCTTTTTATGATCGCATCAAGGATCTTTTTGGTTCTTTTTACGTTAATGGTAAAGTTATCATCATTAAAGAACACAAAATCCCAAAACTCATAATCGATAGAATAAAGTTCCCGCATAATCCTCTTGAGGCTTTTAGTTCGATATACAATGTTTTCTTTGGGGTCATTCCACATTTTAATTATACAACAAAATTTACAATTATGGGGGCATCCCCTGCTGGTCTCCATGAGCATTACTCTGGCACCCATGTAATTGTATTTCTTTCTGTTCAATAAATCTCTTCGTGGTAGTGGAAAATTATCTAAATTCTTTTCGAGGGGTCGATCTTCATTATGAATGATGTCGCCTTGAGTATCTCTGTAAGAAATCCCTTTGATCGTTTCTTTCTTAATATTATCTCGATTCCCATCAATATAATAAATTAATTCCTTAAAGGTATGTTCCCCCTCCCCACGAACTACATAATCTATGGCGGGGTGGGAGATGACTTCATCGGGATCTAAAGTAGGGTGATA
>CAZEPC010000450.1:0-3882 GCA_964513765.1 uncultured archaeon | reverse complement strand
GAAGGGCGGCTTATCTTGATAAGATTTCATAATACAGCTTACCTCTGTCGCACAGGGAATAAAAAAGAGAGATGTAAAAGGGAAGAGTTCCCCAACTCAATTAATTTCGTCTTCTCTCTTGGATTCATTTCGGGCAATGAAGACCCTTTGAGTTATTTTTTCAAACATATTGTCAACATTGGTATCTTCTTTGGCAGAGGAAAGTATTAAATTATAACCCTCTTGCCGGTATTGCTCGAGTTCTTCATCGGATAATTTTCTCTCTAGATCATCTTTATTTCCCACAATGATGATTTCTGCTTTTGGACAAATTTCATTTGAAACTTCAATCCATTTATCCAGCGATTCAAAGGTTTTATGATCATTGACATCGAACACAATCACAATTCCTAAGGCCCCATCCAAATATAATTTGGCAACATCCCTATATGTTTGTTGTCCGGCCATATCCCATATGGTTATTGTAATTTTATCATTTTTATCTAACTTATCGGAAATCTTAGGTAAATCCTCTTTCTTAAATGTTTTGTCTAAAAAATCCGCTCCCAAAGTTGTGGTATATTGAGGAGAAAATGTGTTTTCAATATATCTGACCAACAAACTTGTCTTACCTGTGTATTCATCACCAATTAGTGCAATTTTAAATAAATAATCCATTTTTTTTCACTTTTTTATTTTTAATTGGGAAAAAATTCCCAATCATTTTGCTTTTTGTTTTTTTTTTGATTAACTCTATATTATATTCTATTTTCTGATTTTGGTTTATAATATTAAGGGATTCTTGGCAATTTTTTATACATAACACATAATCAGATTTTTAAATATAGTTTTTGTTTTTTTTTTTTTTAAAACGGTTTATTCTCAATTCAATTTTATTATTCTTTCAGTTTTCTCTTTTTTGAAATATTACTTTTTTACAGAGATTAGCGAAGATATACTCACAAAGATGTTTAAACCCTCTATTCTGTGCAACGGTACAATTCTCCATCCATATACCAAATTCATATTTTGGTTTCGGATCAACCGTACTCAGGTAGGTTTGAACGAAACTCTTCTCATTAAGTGCTAAACCAAGAGGTAAAATATTTGTTTTATGAAAGTGATATATCTCCACATCATTATGATATAACTGATTGATTATGTTCTTTTGATCTTCATTCTCGGGTAAAACTTTAAATCCCATCTTAATTTTTACCTCTTCTCCTTGAAGTCTCTTATCCATAACAATATCGGATAATTTAGCTAACATCTTAGGAGGTATGGTTAAATCTTGGGTTAATATGATGTAAAAGTATTTCTCGCTTTTCTTCAGAAACTTTTTTACAAGTTTTTTTATCTTTTTTGCCCCTCTAATAGCCCAAGCAGAATTAGGAACTTTCGCGGCCAGATCAATTTTTTGTAGATCCTCGTTGATATCTTTGGCTAAATTGATGCTTTCTTCGTAATCTTCAATGATATTGTTGAAAACATCATCTGGCGGCTTAGCCCGGTATCTGGGGGCTCTTGGAACTGGTTCTTCTTCTACCACATTTTTCTTCACTAATCTTTTGAGTGAATCATATACTCTTGCCCGATCTACCCCGCTCTTATCAGCTATAGTTGCTGGGCTATTCAATCCAATGGCAAGTAATGTTGTGTAGATTCTCGCATCATTTTTTGTAAATCCAAGCTTTTGCATATTTTGATGAATTTCTTTGAATTTTTCTTTGGTTTCCTTGGAAATAGATATCAGCCTCTTATATTATTTTATTTGGATTTTCTCTGTTTTAAAGTTGACCAAATTTTTAATCAGATGGTCGCGTTGAAATGTTTCTTAAAGTCCAAATCCTTCTTTATTATATTAGATCCTTTTCTCCTAAAAAACTATGCATATCTATAATAAAAATTATATTGAATAAAGCCAAAACTTGTATTAATGAATATGAAAAAAAAGCGAATTTCAAAATTAACAATTTATACTGTATTGATCATTCTGTGCGTCTTTACAAGTATTATATTTAGCAATCTTATAGCCCTCCTCGATGAGGGAAATCTGGATAATGCTAATTTTGTCGATGACTTTGGTTCAAATATGAATAAGGATAAAGAAAATGAAAAAATAGAAAAAAATCACGATCTTTCATCTTTAATTTCTCCTAGAGATTCTGCATACTATCAAACCTTTGGTCATTCTGATGATTTAATGTTTTCGGTCGATGGTGCCGGGGAATTTACAAATACTAGCGTAAAGGATGTATTTGAAACAGATGGTTCTTATTATGTTACTGGTCATTGTATTAACACTAGTGATAATCTCAGAAGTTTATTTTTACTTCAAATAGATAAAACAACAGGCAATACTCAAAACGAAACATATTGGAGAAACTCTTCATCATGGACAAGTCCAACTGGTGGACTTACCGTTGCGGTGAATGAGGAAAATAATGAAGCCTTCGTGGGTGGTTATTTAGGTTATTGGTCTAAAGGGTTTCCAAGTGTCCGATTTGAAACATTTGGAATAGGGGTAATCATTTGTTATGATTTAATAAATTGGGAAATTAAATGGAATAAAACTGTGGGAAACTCTCTTGGATATGAATTTCGCGATGAAAGTGCTTCAAAATATGATTTTGGTGGAGAACGAATTGAAGATCTTTCAATCTTACCCGATGGAGATATTGTCATTACAGGTACATACTATTCATATGATTCAAGCATAGAGAGATATGGTGTATCGATATTCGCTGCTCGGTTATACCGTATAAATGGAAATGAGGAATGGCTATATAATCCTAAATCGATAGGTCCTGATATTGATAATCCTAATCCTACATTAGGGAAGAAAATTCTTTATCGATCTGGTGAAAATGATCTTTTTATTTTGGGGGTCAAAAGAAAATATAAAACAACCACAAATAATTATGCATTCGATTATTTTATCACCCGGTTGGATTTACTGGGGAATGTTGACACCGAAATAGGAATGAAAGATATTGTTTCAAATTCACATTATCCAGACCCATCTCAAAATTCCTACGAAAAGGTTTTTGATGTAGTTTTAAGTAATGATAAAGATTATATTTATGCTTGCGGGGTAGATCATGACCAACTGGATCCCTCTTATCCTTTTAAAAGATCTGTCGCCTTTTGGGAACTTGATATTGCTAACGATTGTTCGGTTACGGGTAAAAACTTAGCTAATTTTCCCCAGAACAATCATTCCGCGATGTTTATCGGAGTGGATGAAAACGACACTATTTATATGGCGGGGCTAAATTATGGAGGGCAAGATGAAACCCAGAGAAAAGTATGGATTGCCAATTATGACCACGATAACGAAACCCAAATTTTTGAAGTTAATCATCCTTCATCGAGTACATGGATAAGTAATCTGGAAGTTTCCTCTCTGGCTGGAGATTTAAAAGATAATCTTACATTATTCGCAAAGTTTAAGAGTGATTCCACCCATGGGAGTATAGCTTATGTTTTTGAACCCAACACTCCCAGCGATTCGGCCACTCTCACCCCTCTCTCATCCAATACAGTAAATGCAATCACTCTTGAATGGGCAGAAACACCAAACCACTTTCGATATTTCTATCTCTTTAGAAATAATTCAGAGATTTCAGATCCACAAAATCCTAATTTGGTTGATTTTTCACTAGTGGCAATGTGTGAAAATTATTCATATATTGATCTTTCTGCTACTGAGGATGAACAACTCTATTATTATGCCTTGGTTTGTGGCAATGATTATACAAACAGCACGGATGTTCAATATACCTCAACCACATTTTTAAATGATCTCGTTGCTCCCGACCCCTATTTGGATGGATATTATAAGAACCCTAATATTATTTTGAAAGATATGACCGTTAATCTCACATGGGATATTATTTATAA
>CAZEPC010000449.1:0-3886 GCA_964513765.1 uncultured archaeon | reverse complement strand
CATATGAATACACAACATCCATATTTTATAAAAAGAGTGTGGTTTTTGATTTTTCATAAAATTATTGGATTCTGATCAGGGCGGACATTGGAAGATGGAATACATCCAACATAATTAGAATGGGAAATATGTTTAAAGTAGCCATCATCCTTTAATCAATGATTTAGATGGAGTAGCCATTACCACCAGTAATTATGACAATTTATTCAACGGATGGGTCAATAATATTCAGAACAAACTGCAGATATGGATTACTTTCGAAGTTTCATCCTATTATACTAGGAGTGTTGTAGATGGCCCTGCCTATCCGCTTTTATCATACCGACCACTCCATCCCAGGGGGCGGCGCGTTTATCGTTGAGGAAAAGAAAGACGAGAAGATCGATAAAATTTTAATATACACGGGAGATATCAAGATGAACGGCCCTCCGAAACTATCCAAGAATGTGGATTCATTTAGATCAATACATTACTAAATTTAGGATCGAAGATGTCTTTCGCGGGCATTGTTGCAGTCACGCCGGCAAGAAAAAATTCGATGATGAGATTTCGATAAAATTAACCTTAAAAAATGTTTTATTATTCATTCAAAGGTTGAAAAATCCGATAAGGGAGTGATTCCAAAAAGATATCAGGTGGAATAACCACCTATCCCGTAGATTCTTTATTTTCTTTAGATTAGACTAAAAAAATTAATGGGCCGAAGATGATATTACAGATGCCTATAATTTATCCAAGGGGGAAGTTTTGCTCCCGATTTGCATAAATGAGGCTATTAATAATATCATATTAACTAAGTTTTATATGTAAGTTATACTTTGATTGATATGACTGATGATCATTTCAATTTAGCAAATTCCAATTTGAAAAAGTTCAATTTAAAAGATTTCATACACAAGTCAAAAAAAATCTTACCTCATTATATTTCATATTTACAGCAAAAAGGAATGAATCCTAAAGTAATCAAGGTAGCAAAAATTATCATCTCTCAGTATTTAAGAGAATATCATAAATTTAATAATAATAAATTTTCTAAAAGAAGTTTCAACCAAAATTTCGTAAAAACATTTGTCTCAAGACTACTCCCCAAAAAACTGGAAAAGATTGATCCAAAAAAAATTACTGCTATTTTGAGCCACTATATAAAGTATCTTCGGACCCAAAATGTATTACCAAATAAACCCAAAAAGGAATTGGAAGAATATCCTTCTTTAGAAATAGACCAATATTATGACACATTTCTGTGTTGGGACGATGTAGATAGACTTTCAACCAAACAAATCATCAAAAATTTGAAAAAAATTGGGATCAATTTTAGCAAAAAAAGATTTATCTCCGATACCCATTCATATTTCACATCCATAGAGATTGTCGATGAGTGGAAATCCCGATATTCTGTCAAACTTCCCGGTAAGTATTTCGATTTTGTATATTACGCAGTCAGAATCTTATGGAATAGATTAGCACCAAATGTTGTTAATTTTGACAATCTGTTTGATACCGTCTCAGAGGGTTATAATTTTTTTAAAAAGAATTATGAACATGAAGCATGCGAGATATGGATGGACTGCTGGGAAAAGTTAAAGTCAAAGCTTAGCCCTGAAATACAAAATATAGAGAGGATCAATGAAATAATTGAAGAAAGACTCTTAATTAAGATATGGTTCGAGGATTTATTTATGGCTTTAGCAAACTCACGAATGTACGACAAAATTATCGAAATCGGGCGAGAAGTTTTGCACTATTTTCCAAATTCTGATAATTCGTTTATCCACCATACAACACGGAATATCGCCAATGCATTTTTCCTTAAAGGGCAGGAAGAACGGGGAGAGGAAGAATTTTCAACATTGGTGACTCAATTTCCAAACAATATATGGGGATATTTAGAATGGGGTGACAAATACGCAAATTTTCGGAAGGATCGATTTAATGCAAAAAAAGCAAAAAATTTATTCCAAAAGGCACTGAAATTAGAAATAGAGCCGGTAGATGAGGAATTTATAAAAATACGACTTAAAGATTTAGAAATCAATGTAGAGCGCCATAACCTTATGCGGAACCTAATGGAAAAATATGAGATATTCCTCTCAAAAAATATCAACAATACCACGAGGACAATGATTACCGGAACCTCCGACAAGGCAACAAACAACACATCCGCAATAAATGCCCACAAAGGAAGGAAATTGAACCAGGAAACAGACAACCGCACCGAGGGAATAGAGAAAAATATAAAGGAAATGGAAGATGAGGATAAGATGAAAAATACAGAGGCGGTAGAGGGAGTGGGGGACATGGGAGACGTTGAGGAGTTTATAAGGTCCCTTCTCACATATTGTAGCGACGATATGGAAGAATTGGTTCAGGAAAGGAAATTTGATCCCGATTTCATAATTAATTTTCTGGGCGGCCGGGGCATTTATTACAATATCATCCAAACTAAGCAAGAATTGATGAATCTTTATGCAGGAGCCCGTAAATTTGTCTCATTTTTAACCACTATGTTTGATGAATATTCTGAAGATGAGATCGAGGAGTTCGCCCAAGTACTTAACTCCAAAGATTTCTTTCTCAGGCAATTGGATCGGTACAATGATTACAAAGAGATAAAACAAATTCTCTATAGGAAATATCGAAACGATGGGGATCTGGCCCACTTAAAATATGCCATAAAACCTAAAAACAGTTTAAATGATTGGTGGCCCAGCCATTCGGATTGGCGCAATTGGTATGAAAAGCATAAGGCCCATTGAGGAATAATCGGTGAAAAAGAATGGACAAAATGGATTGGATCGAAATAAGACAAAAATTGGAAGAAAAAAGCAAATCAGAAATACTGGACATAGTAGAAAAATTAATTCACGAAAAGCCCGGCATAGTCACATCCATGAATTATCTATTGAACCGTACGGAGGAAGACCCGATAATAGATATGTTTTCCATTGAAAGTAGAATAGATGATGCAATATATGGAGATTTGGATTATTACCATCTTGATGATGCCTTAAATAAACTTTATGAAGTCCAACACTCCGCACAATCACTTCAAAAAAAACATCACTGGAAAAACGCAGCAGAAATTTATTTTAAACTAATCGATGCTTCTATTGAAGCGTATGAAAGCGGGGCAGATGATTCTAGCGGGAGCTTAGGATGGTTTACACAAGATTGCATTAAAGCATTTAACGAATGTACAAAAAATATCGATGATCAAGAGTATAATACAGGATTTGTCAAATCTGTGCTGGAATTAATTTTCCGAGAAGATTATGGAATGGAACCCGAAAAAATGCTGGAGAATATTGTAACATCTGAAAATATTGGGATGATAGAAGAGGAATTGAAAGATGACCTGCACTATTATAAAAAAAAGGAAGAATTGAATTTCCATGAGAACTATAAATATCAAAAGATGAAAGATTTACTGGCATCCCTTTACACTAAAGTGGGCATGTTGGATAAAGCCCAGGAATTCTCATTGCAAAATCTAATTTCCTTAAAAGATTATGAAAACGCCGCCCAAATTGCCTTAGAAGGAAGAGATTATAAAAAGGCAGTTCGATACATCACGAAGGCGGTCAGCTCAGACGAATTCAAGGAGAAATCTCGGCCGTTTAATTCATACTTCAAGATAATTGAAGCAATATTGAATTCGGACGGGGGCAATAATTGGGAAGAGATAATTGATAGAGACTCGGTGATTGCCCAAGCATTCACGCTAATTGAGACGTGGCACCAATGGAGTTTTGATCCAAAAAAATATCTTTCCCTTTGCAATCTGCTTGCTCGATTAAAGCTATTAGACAAGTTTAGGAACGAACTTTTCCAGAAAGAGAGCACGGACCAAAGATTGCTAAAGATAATCCTCCTAATATCATTGGAA
>CAZEPC010000448.1:0-3903 GCA_964513765.1 uncultured archaeon | reverse complement strand
ATTATAACTCTCAACTTGGTTGTCAAGTCCCGTATCCCCGGGCCCAGACCATTCAATCAAAATGTAGTTGTTTCCCCCCTCGGTATTATTAATATATTCCGTATTAGTAACAGAAGGTTTTCCTGGGGCATTAATCCCTATAGTTTTTTCATTAGAAGCTACACTTTCTCCCGCGAACGGACTTCCTCCCGTAAGTTCTGCTGTTACATAATAATAAATTTGATCATTTGGACTAAATGTAGATGTATCGTCATCATACCATTCCGTAGTAGATGCAGACACAGAGGAAATCTGTGAATACCCTCCAGAATTAACTTTACGATACACATTATACTCATCTAATCCATCAGGAGAACCTTCAAATCCGGGTTTACTCCATGTTAATTTAATTTTATCTTGACTAGTATCATAACTAACTGTATCTAGAGTAGGGGCATTGGGGGTATTTTCGAGTATATTCACGGTAATTGTATCTTGTTTGGTTTGATATCCGTTTGAGATCGAAATTTGAACATCTGTCGTTCCTAATCCAAATGAAGATACATCGTATGTAAACTTCTTTACATCACTATCAAATGTTTGTGAATAATCAGGTGTTCCATCAAATTTTGGATGTTCCCCCCCCCAGAACATACTGGATGCCGTCCATTCTATTTTACTTTCGGAATCACCATAAGGTAAATCAACAGTACCAGGCGATTCTAACCATAATTCTTGATTGGGAGTCCAAAGCGTGTATACTTTAATATAGTCCATAAATGCATTGGCGTATTGTCCCCAGCATATTGTGTTATCACCCACATATCCATTTCGATTCAGATCAATGTTTAATCTCATCTGAAAATCAAGGTTTGTACTTCTCCCTGGTGCGTTTACCGTGAAATCCTCACCCTCCAGAATATGTCCCGAAGGGGGATATTGTACAGAATCTGGAAGATTAATTCGGTTGGATGAATCACTCCCAAATTGAATGTATTTTTCATTCCACCATGAAATGTCTCCCTCCCCACCGTATTCACCATCCCCTGTCTCAACATCAAGATTCCAAGTACCTTGCCATAATCCGTATTTCATCTCATAGCGAATTTTTGTTGTTTCTGAAGCGAAATAATAATTAGGTAAATCTAACTTTGCATATCCCTTATGATTACCTTGAACATTATTGTCTGGTTCCCCGGGCGTAGCATTTGTAATTGCATTAAAGTCGAAGTGAATCCTTCCTGCGTAAGGAGCATCGTCAGAATATTCATTAGGGGGGTTGTTATTGTTGTTATCTCCCGATCCCTGTACTGTAACCGCCGAAAAGAAGTCTTCATCTGAATTTCGATCACAATATGCTCCAATATCCCAATCATGTATGTTTGTTGCTTCTTCCCAGTCTGATGTAATTCCCTTACCACTCATAACATAAGAACTATCTCCAGAAGTACCCGTTCCATCAACATCCCAATCTTTTCCATTTTCATCTACCAAATTGGAGTAGTAAATTTCTTGGTTCATAATTCCTTCAATTTCATATTGTTCTAATCCAATTCCATATAACCGGACATCATCGACCATACCACCAAATTCATTATTACTTTGGGTTCCTTGTGAGCCGATTAATAATTGAGCTGTTGTCGGTGAGATACCCGAACTTGACCTTTCTACCTCTGCTTTCAATTCTCCATCCACATAAGTACGCAGGTATGATCCATCATAGGACCCCATCACATGATACCAAGTGTTTTCATCATAAGCAGTCGAGGTTGTAGCCGGAATAAACTCCCCATTCCATAAATCTGATTGGAAATAGCCCTTATTATCATCATTTACTCCATTACTTATTACTTTTAATCCATATTCATTATTCTTCCAAAGAATAGCTCCTCCGCTAGATCCAATATTGTCAAAATCCTCAACATAGACCCAAGCACCCCAGCTAAAGCCTGAAGATTGAATACTCACCTTCCCATCAGGGTCATTAATAATGATTGAGTCTGAAGTACTTTGTGCAAATTGAACTGCTTTCCCGTAATATCCGCTTGATTGAAGGGTAGTACTTGCTGTCCCGTACCCATCGTTTCCCCCGTAACCCACGTATCTTAAATCATCGTCAGAATAATCATGGGATCCATCAATTACCTTCCCTCCATCATTTCCCCCCTCAAAACTCCATAAACCAACTAAAGATGGAATTGTACTTCCCGAGGCATTTGGTGAATTCTCCATGTTTGAATTACTTTCATTATTTTGTAAAGTGGAGATTTCCTCAAAATTAGAATTTTGAATTGCGAATTGACTCAATGTATTCCCAAAGAACATAAATATCATAGAAATCCCAAGGAAAAAGATCATTTTATTCTTTCGGGATCTTATCCTTTTTTTATAATAAGTTGATATCTTTTCTAATTTTTTTGAAATCCCATTTGATAAATAAATTGTTTTTCTCATTTTTTATCCCTAAATTTAAATTTCTTAATTAAAGATGAATTTGTTTGAATCTATACTATGAATGAATAGATTTTTATGTGGACTCGAGTTTTCCTATCTCATTATGATCGATTAGAATTTTCGGAAATGCCCGAGTTATATATGAAAGCGGTGTAATGACCATATCTCCCGCCTTATCTTTGTTTTATCAAATCCTTAATTGTCTAAAATCTCTGATTTTCACTTTCTTCTTGTTTGCTGAGAGGATAGATCCTAATCTCATTAAGGATTATCTACATAACCTAAATCGAAAAACATATTTATATGTTTTCTCTTATTTCTAAATTGTTATGTATGAAACAAATCATAATTACATACCTTATATTGAAATCATTCATCTCATACAAAACCATATTTACAGTATCAAGTTTTGAATTCAAATTGCATTACACATAAATCTGAGAACATAATATTATATGTTATAAAGAGAACAACAATGTTTTCAAGAACTCTTTAATAACTTTACAATAAAATATTAGAATATATGTTATGACCTTTCTAAATTTATTATAAGATATAATATAAAAATATATAATCTTGTTTGCTAACGGACAATTTATTATTTGTATTAATCTTTATTAGGTTGGTCTTATGAGGAATAGACAAATACATTCATTTATAGATTTTTTTTATTAGGTTCAACCATAAATCCAACCAAGATTTTAAATAGGTATAAAATACTTTAATAATTGATTTTTTATGATAAAAAAGAACAAAACAAAAAAACTCATAATTGGTTTCGCCCTTTTTCTTTTCCTTATTTTAATAGGTAACAGTTATAATGCGTTTGAGGAAATGAATGGAGTTAAAGCCGATACAGAAATGCCAAAAGTTGCAAACAACACCACTTGGGATAGTGCAATTCCCTTACAATTTGAAGATCAAATTTCCTTTTCTTTGGGGAATGGGGAAGAAAGATGGTATAGTTTTGAAATGAATGGCACTTACAATAATTATTCCTTGGCATTCTTTACCAGTTCCCTTCCAAACACAACCGCGAATATAAATTTGACGGTATATGGTCCCGATGATCATTCTACAGAAGTCGGAACCGGACAAGAGGGCACATATTCAAATATTTACTATCATACTGGAGCTGCTGAGGGTACTTATTACGTCAATATCTCGGCCGATGGAATTGACTATATCTACGAGGCGATTTTACGGTTTATCCCATATAATACATACGGGGGCCTTAATATAAATGAGGCAGATCCGATGACAGAAATCTTTGGTGAGGATGGGGGGGATGAATCCAATACATTTCTTGATCAACCCAGATTCTTTAAAGTGTATTTGCCTGCCAATTTGCAAATAGAGATCATGTATGGATACGGGGACTGTTCTGATGTGGATTTATTAAATATTTATGGTCCGGATAAAAGCTCCATAATGCCCTTTGATGATATGATGACAGGTGTTTCGCCTGAT
>CAZEPC010000447.1:0-3912 GCA_964513765.1 uncultured archaeon | reverse complement strand
CATTTGGTTGATATTCCAAATCTTCAATACAAATTTTGAGCTCTGAATAAGGCTCCTGGGCAATATTACCTCTCTTACAAATATTTTGAATTATGTTTACAAGATTATTTTGAATTTCAGGTTTTAATTCTTTAAAGGAATCATCTCCCTTTCTCAAATGTGAAATAATAATGTTATGGAAGCGATCATTAGCTAAAAAGCCCTCAATATCTTTCTCTGGTAATTCTGTATCTTCTCTAAGAGCTTTTTCCCGTAAATATTTATTTTTTATAATACGGGATTCGATATTTCTCAAAAAGTCTATGGTATTTTTATCCAACCTTTCAATAGATAATCGGATCATATTCTTCTCGTTTGGGCTTTTTGCCTCTTTTATCCCGCTTGCTTCCTCAATACATTCGTAAAAAACGCTGGTTGGATCTGAAACAGATACATCCACTCCCCGCTCTTTGATCATATTCGAAACAACTTCCAAATGAAGAGGCCCCATTCCTGATAGCAATACCTCCCCGGTGTCCCTACTTACATTCAGAGAAATATTGGGGTCTTCGACCTTTATATCCTCTAAGAGCGATTCCAGTTCATCAAGATCTTTTAACATGTTTGGTTCAACCGATACGGTTAACACGGGTTCGCTTACATATTTAACATTCTCAAATGGAATTGCCTCTTCTTTGTGTTGCGTATCAACTACGGTTTCTCCACTTCGCAATTCATCAACTCCCCCGATGGCCACAATGTTTCCACAAGGAATACTTTTTACCGATTCCAAGCGAGATCCCATAAATATACTGAGTTGTTGAATATAGGTTTTTTTATCTTCATTGACCAAGTATATTCGATCTTTCACATCTATAGTTCCAGAAAAGATTCGTCCCGTTCCTATTAATCGATTTTTAATCTTTTGCACTTTAGAAAAACATACTACAAGAGGCCCCTCGGGATCGCAATTCATCATAGCTTCACTTATATCCGTATCCAAATCTCCGCGCCAAATTGATTTAATTCGATATCTTTGTGCCTCTAAGGGATTGGGTAAATGTTTGACCACAGTATCTAACACGGCTTTCCACACAGGGTATTTTCTTTTGAGACTTTTTTCCTTTCCATCCATGTACTTTTTTTGGAAATGTTCCATGGAATGCTTATTTTTAAGAATTTGAGGAAAAATAAAACCCCATCTATGAAGTGCAGAACCAAATATTACTGTTCCACTTTCTCCCGATACTTTCCATTTTTCCTTTAACTCCTCACTGCCGTACATATATACAAGTTGATTAAAATCATTGATGATTCTCGTTAATTTATTTTGAATTTGTTGTAGTTCTAATTTAAGCTCATTGAATAATCTATCAATTTTATTAATGAATAATACTGGCCTGGCTGCTTCCTCTAATGCTTGCCTTACCACCGTTTCCGTTTGGGAACTTACTTCTTCCACGGCATCAACTACGACCACCACACCATCTATTAGTCTTAACGCCCTGGTTACCTTCCCACTAAAATCTAAATGGCCAGGTGTATCTACAAGATTTATGAGATGTGCCTTTGTTTTCTCTTCGTTTTCCTCATCTATTCCAATTTCTGTGTTTGCTTCATAATAAAGGGAGATATTTGCAGATTTCATGGTTATTCCCCTTCTTTGTTCCTCCTCCATAAAATCTAATACCCTTGCCTCCCCTGCTAAAGAGTCAGAAAGTAATCCCGCTTTTGCGAGGAGGGAATCGGATAGAGTGGTTTTCCCATGATCAATATGTCCGATTAACCCAATATTCCTAATTAATTTTGGATTTTCCATCATTTTTACAATATCTTCAGTCATTTTCGTTCTTCTGGACATTTAATCTCATCTCATAGTATTTTAATTAACAAATAATAATGTTTCTATGTTATAAAAAGGAGGAAATACTCAAATAAGTTTTTTGATCAATACTCAAGATCTTCTTCACTCAAGGAAAATTCCTTGTCTGTTGGGTCAGATTTATCATCTCAAAATTTTCTTTGAGTATTTCCATTATTGGAGAATGCGTCACAAATTAAAATCTTTCACATCCTCAAAAATCCCCACACAAGTACTCCTAATTTTTCTATTGGAATGTGTGTGTAAATATAGTAATCAGTCCTCTATAGTGTAAATATGGGTTTTTTGACTTTCTTAATGCCGTTTTGATCGAAAACAACCCGGATCTTTTTATAAAAGATCTTTTCATTCTCATTTTCATCATATTCCTTCATTCGGAATATAACATTCATATGATATACTTTATGATATTCCTCTTGGCGGATTTCCTTTTCCTCGGGGTACCACATAAGTTCGTAGTCTGTAGGATCATCTGCATATTGAATAAATTTTCTCACATTGAATCGAATAATATCATTAACATCCCCGCTCCTTTGATGGACCGATTTGATGTTTTCGGTCAATAATTCTATTCGCCTTTTGTATTTAAAGACAATTTCCGGTTTTCCCTCTCTTTCTATAATAGATTTATTACTTGCTTCCCGAATATTTATGATCTCGGCGGGTATTTCATCCCAAGTAATAAAATGCATTGTCTCTTTGGACTTGCCCAATTTAATTCCGTGCCGTATGTCGATAAATTCTTGTTTTTTATCGGGAAAGAGAATCCCCACGGTTTTATTTGAAATCCAACGAATATTTTCCTTTATCCGGTCTTTTAGCATATAACCAAGAACTAAGGCCAAAATATAAGGGATAGAGTTTTGCTGATAATGTTGCGAAACTAAAATGGTTATGTAAATTGAGACAAACATCGCAACACCCGCTGCGATTGAATGAAAGAACTGGAGGGAGGCCGATTTCTCTTTTTTCTTCTTGATATCCAAATATAGTATTCCTTGTACGAATTTTTTTAAAATACCCCACCAATAGGCAAATGATTCATTTTTTGAGTTCTTTTTCAAATTAAGGTGCGTTTGAAAACTTTCTCTATGTTCTTGTTCGGAATTTATCAAATTGATTATTTTTTTCCGAATTTTAATATGAGATTCTTGATCATAATCTTCTTTGGTAAAATGATTAAGGGATATGGTTAATCTTCTCATAATTTGATAGCCGATAAAATCATCTACAAAATCAAAAGCTTGACGGATTTCTGATGCTATCTGAACTGCCGAAAACTCTTCACGTAAGATTTCCTTTTCCTTTTGAAGGTTTTGAATTTTATTCAGATAGGTTAAAAATTGTTCTAAAAATCCCTCGGAATGATGTAATGCTTTGTTTTGCTTTAGAAAATAATTGAATTGATCTCTAAAATTGGCTCTAATCATACATCCCAATAATTTCAATTCATATGTGAGTCTATTGTTAATCTCTTTACTTGAAATCCCATTTTTAATTTTGTTCAACCGAATATTGATCTTATATATGGGAGATAAATTATTCTCGGTATTCATTATTCCCTCTAATGTCATTTGGGGAGTTTTAAACCTACTTCTCACATGAATATCCGAGAAGAACTGCTTATTGCTGTAAGTCTCCCTGTTTATTTGAAGAACTTCGGGTACAAAGAAATATGCATCGAGGGCATAGTCATTCTTTTTTCTATTTTCTTCGAGATTATAATCTATTTTAACCTCAAAATTATATTTATCATGGCGTTTCATCCGAGAATCTCTCCAAGAATGTGGATTTCTCATCTCTCCTTTTTTTCTTGATCCTCTCTTGTTTGCTTTTGGACTATTATTCACGGTTTTTTCCCCATCAGTTAACATATGGACCCATAGGAGCTTATAAAATTCTTATGAACCATATGAATGTTATATATAGAAAGAAAGTTCCATTAATATATTTTCTGCTTTCTTTCTAAACGCATTGGCTAGTTTATCTCATTTGGATTGAAGCCTCCCCGTCCTAAAGGACGGGGATTCCTACGAGTCCGCTAAGCGTTG
>CAZEPC010000446.1:0-3924 GCA_964513765.1 uncultured archaeon | reverse complement strand
TTAATTTAAAAATAAATGGTAATATTTGCAAATTAATGATTTTTATGCAATTATTTGTCGATACGTTTATTGATATGATAGGAAAAATTGCAAATGTGTTCCTCAGTCATGAGAAGATCTTGGGATCATCTTTAGCATTTGCAGCAGTTTTCATTATGACTCTATTACTCATTTATTTTCTAATTGTTAAGAAAAAACCTCAGAAAATCTATGAGTTCTTATTTAAAAAAGATCAAAAATTAGAAAGTTCGGAAGTCATAAAGAACAATAATATCAAGGGAAACCAAGGTAATATAACCTATGATAATAAGACCTTATTTGTATTATCCCTTTCAATCTTCATTTCGATTTTATGGAATATATATTTTTGGAATTTTGTGAAAGATGATGCCTTTATCACTTTTAGATATGCTAAAAACTTAGCAGAAGGTTACGGGGTAGTTTTCAACAAGAGTGGGGATCCTGTGGAGGGATGTTCTAATTTTCTATGGATTTTACTCAGTACAATTCCTCATTTTTTAAACTTAGATGTGGTGTGGTATACTAAGATCTTATGTGTGATCTTTGGTATTTTGACCATTATTATGGTCTATAAATTTTCACGAATCTATTTTGAAAAGAATATTGCTCTCATTGCTCCGTTAATTTATTCATTCTATTATCCGATCCATTTATGGACTGTTGGTGGGCTGGAAACTCCCCTTTTATTGCTTTTGATTGTGTCCACGTTTTATTGTGCTCACAACGAGATTGAACAAAAGGTTAAGTTTCCTAAATATTCAATTCTCTTCGGATTTCTATATTCCTTAGCCAGGATTGATGGAATTGGGTATATTCTTGCGTTTGAATCTCTCTTAATACTTTATTATCTCTTCATCAAAAAAGATAAAGAGCTTTTCAAGCAAAGAATAAGGGGGCTTATAATTTTTAGTATATTTTATGGAGTGTACTTTATTTGGCGATGGCAATATTTTGGGTATTTATTTCCTAATAACTTTTACGTAAAACAAGGCGATGAGCTTATTTCTATGGCGGCGATAAAATATATTTCCCTGTTCCTTGGTTTTTCTGCCCCAATAATATTGTTTATGCTGTATGGCTTTTATCATATAAGTATTAAAGAAAAAAATTATGAAAAAATGATCTTTCTCGCTGTTCCGATTATTGTCAATTTAGGTATAACTTTGTTGATTGACCAATTTAATGCCGGTCAAGGATTCAGATATATTTTACCTGCCGTCCCCTTCATCATTGTGTTAGGATTATATTTCTTTAGAGATTTGAAAAAATGGATAAAACTAAATAAGAAATCTGAAGGAATTGGAATTAGTCTCTCGGAATCTAAGATAATGTCATCAATTTCCTTAATCTTAATCATTTCAATGATTATTATTCCTATTTCTGCCCCGATAATCCAATTTAATCTTACTGAAAGTGATACCAATGAAAAACATTATCAATTGGCAACTTGGTTTGATAAATTTCCAGAAAATACCACAGTCGCCTTTATAGATATGGGTATTTTGCCATATTATTCTGAATTAGAATATATTGATATGTGGGGATTGATGGACGAATACATTGCACAAAACGGCTTTTCCGCAAATTATGTCCTTTCAAGAGATCCTGAATTCATAATTTTTAAGATATGGGGCCCACGGTTTGAGGAGAACCAAGAATTTCAAGAGAGATATAGTTTATTCTATCAATTGGAATTTAATGAGATGGATCAATATCTTCAAGAATATCAATTCACACTTGATATTTATAAATTAAATTCTTTTGAAGCATCAAATGAAAGCTTAGCCCAAATTTTTGCTTGATTTTTTTAGATTTTCCTTTTCACTTCTTTTTCCATGAATTGTTGGGTTTTCGGAAGGTTTTTTTTGTTCTTTCATTTTACATATTCGACATTCTATGACAACTTGTCCTAATGAAAAATATATAATGCAAGCTTTAAACCGCCAAGCACCCGAAAAGATACCCAGTTTCTGTCAATCCTTGATGACAGGTATTAAGGGAAAACTTTTCGGCTTAATCGAGGATGATATCGAAGAAGCTGATATATTATTAACCGATATCGGTGATCTCACTCTTTACAAAAAAGTAGGGTATTCAAGCCACTGGTGTGGTGCTCCCAAAAGCGAAATAGTTGCCGATGATGTACTTCTCGAACACGTAGAGGAAAAAACGAAAAAGCTACATGAGCAAGGAGATGAAAATTTTCACGTAACTAAAACTGGGGCAATAAAGGGTGCAAATGAACACGGGACGTGGTTTGTAGAAGCATCTATTCATGATGAGGAAGAATTGGAATTCTTTCTCGACCATCTTACCATTAAACCTCCCACCGTCAAGGAAAAGGAAACGTGGAGAAACACACGTGAACAAGCTTTCAAGAAAGATTTCGTGCCCTTTATATCTTCGAGTGTTGTAGTCGAACCAGCTAATCAAATGCTTTCCTTTGGTCTTACTGCCAAACTCATGCGTAAAAACCCCGAATTAATCAACAGAGTTTACGATTTCTACATAAAGAGATCCGAACTACAATTCAAAGCAGCCATCGATGTCGGTTATAAGTGTTTTTGTACTCCTGACGATTGTGCGTTCAAGACCGGACCTATGTTCTCCCCAAAAAATTATCGCAAGTATGTAATGCCAAGAGCGAAAATCTTGTGCGATATGGTGCGGGACGCAGGCGGGGTTATTTTTATGCACACCGACGGCTTTATCGATCCCATCATGGATTGTTTTATCGACGCGGGTTATCATGCCGTCCAACCTCTGGAGCCCACTTCAGGGATGACTGTCGAACGGGTGAAGCGGAAATGGGGAGACCAATTGGCTTGTATCGGGAACGTCGATACCACAAACACGTTGAGCTTCGGAACCCCAAAAGATGTAAGAAAATACGTGCACAAGTGCTTCCGGGAGGCAAAAGATCCTCACCGCTCAAGCAAGAACGAATCGTGGAATAACTCGGAATACGCAGAAGGAATTGAAGGCTATATATTTGCGGCTAGCGGATCTTTACACGGTAAAGTGAAGGTTGAAAACTTCCTTGCCATGATGGATGAATACAAGAAGATTCGAGACAGGGAAATTCCAATTTAACAACCAAATTTATTTATATATATATTAATATATATATTATTGATTATGCCATCAAAAATTATCTCAATCAAAAAGAGTATTTATGATAAGCTTAAACTCTTAAAAGGAGAAGATAAGAGCTTTTCTGATGTCATTGAGGAGTTGTTAAGTCAGCGTAAAAAAGATCCCTTAGCCCATTTCGGCATTGGGAAAAATCTATCGGAAAAGGAGCAAGATATTTTTGAGAAATCCCTTGAAGATTCAAGAAAAGAACAACGCAGATTATACAAGAAAAAACATAATTTATTGATAAAAGATGATAATTGTTGATACGAATGTTATTGTTGACATAGAACGGGGAAGAAATAATGTTAAATATATTATTAGTCAATATCCTAATGAAGTCTTTGCAATTCCCTTAATGTCCATCTTGGAACTATTTGATGGAGTTAGTTATTCAAAGAGCAAATTGGGTGAAGAATTTTCCAATAAGAAAGCCACAAATCTAAGAAAAATCCTAAGTGATTTCTCTATATTACCTCTCAATCGAGATTTAATGGAGTTAGCTGGAATGAAACAAGGAGAACTGAGGGCAAATGGTATTATTTTGGATATAGAAGACATAATTATTGGTATTAGTGGAGAAAAGTATAATGCGAATTTATTAATTACCCGAAATAAAAAACACTTTAAACATTTTTCCATTCCTATTGAATCTTATATGAAATCTTAGAGAACTAAATTACTGGGATGAAAAAATATGCAGATCAAGTTTTGGGTGATGATTGGGATGAATAATATTTTTTCTCCTTTTTCATTTCATTACCCACT
>CAZEPC010000445.1:0-3927 GCA_964513765.1 uncultured archaeon | reverse complement strand
ACATTAGCAGTCATCTTAATCATGACTTGACTAACTTCATGTTTTTGAAAGATTAGCTGGGTGTATTGGTTCTCTTTGTAAAGATATGATTCTCCAAAGTGTTCATTTTCCATAATTTATCTTATCCTATATCTGATACAATCCCTTTCATTTGTATTTTTACTTCAATCTTTATTTTTTTTATTTTTTTGTTTTATTTTCACTCCTCAATACTCATTATGGCATTTTGCTATTTTTTATTCATTTATTTATTTTCCCCATTCATCTATAAAAGGATTGCGGTCCGTGGTTCTTATTTCTGTTATATAATTGTAATATAAAAAATATAATTATTAGAAGATTGGTAAAATCGGAATTCCCTTTATGAACATAATCGTTGCTTATCCATGGCAATTATATATTTTGTGGGAAACTAAGAAAGGACTGATCCCCATCTGTTCCGCATATTAAACTATTGTTAGCGATATAATAATCATCTCCAAATACGGGTGTCGTTTGCTCATATCCTGTCAAATAAGGCCTTACCTCTCCCCCGGTATTGGGATTAAGGGCAAATTCCGGGTAGTTTGAGCTTGATATTGAAACTATGATCTGGTGTCCCGGTACAAAATGATACGCGGAAGACCACATGTCGATTGTTAATTGGTACCGAGCACCCGGGCTCATTAGTTGGACGTCATTTGGCCCGAATCCGCTTCTATATCTGGTTTTCAAGATCCCGCTGGCTACATACATCTCCCTCCCATCAGGATACCGATCCATTAACTTTACCGTATAATCCGTATCGGTGCAATTTGATTTGATTTCAAGGGTGGCGTTGATTCTTCCGATAATTTCGACCGCTTCTTGGAGGACTGGCGATTCATACCTAAGGATATCCGATCTGCCTCCTTCTATTTCGCTCTGGTCGTATTGCCCATCATTTTGTGTGGTCAAGGTATTTCCCCCGTAAGTAGGTACAGGGTTCCCTGGATCATATAAAAAGGAATGGATTTTTTCGTTAATAGGCTTTTGGGGGCTCAATGTTCCATTGGGATGGAAATACCAGTTAGTTTTGGTGGTATTCTGCAGTGGCCACATATCAGCTGTCCGCCAGTGATTATGAGTTGTATTGGATCCTGGATCAGAAGGATCTCCCATCACATAATAATGGACCCGTGGAAGATTGTCCCACTCAACTTCTTGTCCCTTTAAGGCTTCCTCGAAGAGCTTTTTTCTCATTTCTTGAGCTTTCTCAACTCCTTTATTCCCATTAGGATATGTAATATTTCCGCCATTATGGGTAGAATCGTAATTATGTCCCCAAGGCCCTATAATGAGAATTTGATGGTTTTTCGCATAATCGGAAGCCTGTTCATTATATTGCTGAAAACCCGAGAGAGTCCCTTGCTGGAAAACATCGAACCAACCCCCGATATGCACCCCTCTCAAATTAATTCTCTCCAATTGATCTGTCATTGAAAGAGAGGTAGATTTCCAATACTCGTCTTTTTCGGGATGTTCAAAATGGGGCATCCATATTTCCTCCCCGGAAACAGCCGGGATCCACCAACTATTAATGCCCCATCGGTAACATCCGCCAGGGTACATCCAATAGTCATAGAGATCGGAAGCGCCCATATGTAAAAAGGCAGCTTTTAGGCCTTCTGGTCCCTCTTGGTGATAGTAATATTGATTGGTGCAATCTGCTGAGGCTCCAACCGTGGCAATACTCCCATTACTCCATGTTTGCTCAACAATCCAATTTATCGTGGCATTTCCGTCTATCCTATCGGAGATGAAAACTTGAAAGTTTCCCTCTGCATCATGGGCGCCCCGAAGATCTTGCATTATAAGGACATAACCATTATTTTTCACATGACTCTGCACATAATTCTCTACTACATGCTCACTCTCTGAATTGTAAGGGGTCCTGTATAAGATAACAGCATACCCATCATTGGAGGGATCCGGGTTATTTGGGTTATATTCTTCTGGGTAATATACCCTGGTACTAAGTCTCACCCCATCGGGCATCTCTACCCAATAGGTTTCCTTCCACGCGCCCAAATTTGAAAGATAAAGTGCCCGGTTTTGCAGTAAAGCGGGGGCAATCCCGAATAGAAAAATGGGTGCGAAGAGAAGTATTCCAATCCCCAAAACCATGGCAACCTTCAATAACCTTCTTCTCTTGTTTGTTATTATGGAGCTGCTGATGTGCATTCTTATTTTTCGGAGAAAATGCTTTTTTGTGAGTATTAAATATAGTATCCCGGTAAATGTACCTGTGAGTAGTTCGCTACGTAGTTTCTCTCCCAATATCAGATAAACAGACCCAGTTATAATCACCAAAATCCATAGAATTGGGTTTAAAAACTTTCCAAAATAACTAAAAATCCTCTCTTTTGGGCTGTTCTCCATAACACCGAGACTTTTAATTATTCTCCCCGATTCCAATACATAACACACACTAATTCCTACGGCTATGATGCCGCTTATAAATGAGAGTGCAATTAATGTGAGATGGATAAAGAGAAATTGGGAGATCTTCATTTTAGGATATATCCAATTATTATTTAGATCCCATCCCGTTTTTTCTTCCCCTCTCATTTCAAATGACCATAGAATGACAGAAAAAAGGTAAAAAAGTATACCGCCCAATATAATATAGATTCCGCTGTTTTGTAATAGTTTTTGGTGGTGCTGAATATATTCAAATAGATTCCCTAAAAATTGCTCCCAATTTGAGACGAAGATCATTGTGTTGGCCTTTCTATTTGATTATTACTTTTGAGAGCATAAAAAGATTCTATTTGATTATTACTTTTGAGACCATAAAAAGACCTGAGTCCTTCTTTTGATCAAAAACATTTCTTTTTATTCCCTTTTATTCCTTCTTTCCTTAACGGCGCTTTTCAGGGCCTCCAAATACGCCAGCATCGATAGCATATCGATCGATATAATCCATGGCTTTTTTCATATATATCTTAAAGAGTTCGGGTTTATTGTCCGTAATGACGGTTTCTTTAGGTTGCTTAAATCGGGGTGTGTTATCCCATCCGATTGAAACATGGGGATAGAAGGTAGCCGGGTATTTTTTCCGAAATTTCTCCCAATGTACAATGTTCTTCTCTGCCCAAGGTTTGTATAGTCCTTGCGCGCGAACGTGTTGTGCCCACTGGTAGCTGGTCACACTATCAAACCCAAGCCCCTTAACCATTCGTGGTTTTAGCCCATTTAGAATAGCTTGGATATGGAGACCTGGGAACCCCTTTTCTTTGACTTTTTTACGAAAGAGATCAAGTGCTTCTTTGGTTTTTCTCTTCCGCCTAAATCGCCCCCCTAATCCCTTTATTAAGTTTCTCGGATAAAATATCGAAAAGACTGGACATCCGTTGATTTTATAGTAGCCCGGCTGAGAGAAATAGCGGGCGATGACCCGATCCATGATTGTTTCAAATTGGGCGAGGTTCACGGTTCCGGGCCAAATAACTTTATTTTCGTGCGAATTCTCCAGATCCCATAAGGTTGTGGCGTCGTGGTTGGCCCACATGAGAAAAAACCTCATTTTATCGCGATTTTTTGCTTGTAAAAACCCTTTATTGAGTGCTTCCTCCAAAAATGGCTGATTCTCATACCAATACCAGTCAAAGATAAACGCATTTACATGGTGTTCCACGGCTGCATCGATCATCCGTTCCATGTCTTTTGGATTGCTCTCACTTGTATATCCCCACATGGGGACTCGGGGTTGATAATGGCCTTCAAATTGAGGTTTTGCCTTCCGGGCGGTTTCCCACTCACCTTCTCCTTCTGGCATGAATCGACGCCACCGTGGCTCGTCGTGGTACGCGGGCCAAACGTAGGCGGCTATGTCGTAATCCTTTGTCATATAAAAAGAACTCAACTCCAATCCAGTTAAAACTTTCGCAAGAATGTTTTTACTTG
>CAZEPC010000444.1:0-3929 GCA_964513765.1 uncultured archaeon | reverse complement strand
ATTTTTTTCCTCTCTAAAAATTTCAATCGTTTTGAAAGAGTGCTGGATGATATTTTATCAAAGGATTGCTTAATATCGTTGAAAAAGGGCGCCCCCATCCCGCTTAAGATGAAAATTATCTCCAATGTATATTTTCCGTGAAAGATCTCAAAGGCATTTTTCAGCAATTTAAGCTCTTTTCTCACTTCTTCTTGGGGTTGGTGATATTTTTCCAGCATCTCATGGCGGGTAAGATTTTCCTCGGGATGTCTAATCTCCATATGCCTGGAAAACCCCTTTTCCACGGCCTCTTGCATCTTTGGAATGAGTTCAATCATTTCCCTCCATCGTTTCAATTCTTGTTTTTTTTGGCCCATTTCTTAATTCAAATATGGGAAAAGAAAGAAAAAAGAATTTCGATTGGATTTGATTGGTTAATCAAACCATTTATACAAAAATAAATAATATTTAGGTTCAACAACTGGTGCTTGCTGTTTATCCTTGTCTGTTGGGTAATAAATAGAAAGAGAATGGTTCAATCCCTCGTTTTCTCCGAAAAATTCTTTTAAGGTTTGAGTTTCCTCCTCCTTCTCAAAACACATATTCTTTCCATTTTTCTGGCTTTTAGTTATCTTTCCGTATTGTTTTTCCCCATTGTAATTTATTATTATCGGTTCATCTTCGATTTCTTCGAGGAGCTCATGGAATGGAATATCCATTTCCATCATTCCGCTTGTACTTCCCTCTCCTAATTTAAGACAAATTTCCCCTTCCTCATTTTCAATTACTCTCCCGAATTCTTCAAGTATAGGTGGTTTTGGTATCTCCATATTTTGAATGATAACGGGGCGTTCTTCTCCAATCTTTTCCATTTTATCCAATAATCTCTTCCGAAGATCCTTTTTTACGTCAACCAAACTCTCATCATCGATTAAATTCTCTAATTCCCAAGGATCATCTTCCAAATCGAATAAAAACTGTTCCATATAAATTGGGCTTCTTGAAAATGCACGCCCGTCTAATCCTGGTGCGGTTATGGAATATTTCCATTTTTTAGTCCTCACACAGCGGCTTAATTGGGATTCGCTAATCTGCGAAAAGACCATATCGCGCCACCCGGAAGGTTGCTTATCTTCCTCAACTAAACTTTGTAACGCTCTTCCTTCCAAATGATCGGGGATCTCTGTATCGGATGCTTTCAAGATCGTGGGCACCAGATCAATAAGATTGACCAATTCATCCACTTTTTTTCCTTGATTAAATCCAGGTCCATGTATAATCATAGGTATATGAAGACACGCATCTGCGGGATTTCTCTTATATTCTCCGACCCGGGTTCTGAAATGGCTGCCGTGATCGCTGGTAAAAATGAAGAGTGTATTGTCCTTGATTCCATTTTCCTCCAGCTTATCCATAATTCTGGCAACATTTTTATCCAAGCTCCAACATTGACCCAAATAATCCGGAAAGTTTTCTTTCCAATCACCTTCGTTAAGCCAATCTGCACCCCATAAATCCTTGGGGACCTGTTCTTTCGAGGAATATGAAAACAATTCCTTACTTTCTTTGGGTCCCTCATAGCGGGCATGATCATTTTGGTGGTGGGGCTCGATATAAGAAACAAATAAGAACCAAGGTTTCTCATTCTCTTTTTGTTGTGCTTCGTTCGTCTTATTTTCAATGTAATCCAATACAAAATCGGTTTGGGCATCTACCCGGTATCCCTCAAATTCCACCTTATTTCCATCCCCATCAAACATGAAACCCTTGGGATTCTTACCGTCTTTCCATGAAAGATCCTCCATCCCATTGTAGCCATGAGAACTATGTTCTAAGGCTTGAACACCTAACCAATATTGGGTATATCCGCCCCGTAATTCTTTTGGGATCGGACAATTGTGATGACGAAATCTCTCTCCCACATCTATGTCTGTTCTTCCTCCATTGGATGCTAAATGCCATTTCCCGATATAGCCTACATCGTAGCCAGATTCTCTTAGCCATGTCGCTAAGTTATTGCCGTTATTTTGTTCTTGTGCATTTAACGCAAGTCCATTTCTATAAATCCCACACTGCGTCCCGTACACTCCCGTCTGCAAACACGCCCGGGCAGGGCCACATACTGGTTGGGGGGTGAAAGAATAATTAAATTTCACTCCCTCCTCCCCTATCTTTTCAAGATTCGGGCTTATTTTATTCCCGTTGATTTCATATCCGATGGTGTCGGCCCGTTGCTGATCAGTAAAAATTACAATAATATTCGGTCTTTTATTCATTTTAATTCACGATTAAAATTCTCTATAAAAAGAAACCATTTTTTCAAAAAAAACCTTCTTATTACATACATAATTTATTCCTATATGGGACAATCTCCTATTCAATAAAACCTATAGATGTTCCCTTCACAGAGATGAGGTTTAGAGATTGCTATTCCTTACAAATTTAGAATTCGATTTAATATTGGTCGCGGGTGGGTTATTCTTTTCTTTCAGTGTTGTAATGGTGGCGAAAATTCTTAAGCAAAAGGGGAGAATTTCTTCTTTTGGTGCCCGAAAAATTATTCATAGTTTTGCCGCACTAAGTGTATTTATTGCCCCATATTTACATAATCTCGCATGGACAATTCAGAGGGGGCTGGTGATGTCGATTTCGACCCTCCTCAGTCGAAAAAAAAGTCCTAAAAAGCCCTTTCAAGAGCTTTATGATGCGATTCATGAGGAGAAAGAGGAGCGGATCGGATATCTTCAAGGTCCGTTTTGGTTCTGTTCTGGCGTGACCATCTTGATGGCTATATCTCTTTTCTTCAAAGAGCGAATCTATATTTCCATCACTTAGATTATGATCATGATGTATTCCGACACGCTTTTCATCCCTTCTTATCTCGATTTTCGGTCTGTTTCTCTTGGGATATAAATTTCCCGCCCTCTCCTCGCCTCTACTTTTAGATAAAAGCTTCTTGTGGGGATTTATTATGTGTGTAGTGGGAATGTCTTTGGAGCTTCTAAGTCCCTCAAATTACGATGACTTCATTATCCCGATGGGTATAACTCTCTTGATGATCTTTTTTATCTGGCTTGGAATTTAGGGGCCGGTTGGCTTCAATTTTTGTATTGTCTTAGAATCAACAAAAAATAAGGGTTATTCTTCTGGCTGAATAAGGGAATTATAGGCAAAAACAATCCCTATTATGATCATTACCATCCCCATCCACGAAGTGAAGGATCTCGTTTCACTCATTGCGGAAATGGCCAGAAACACAATTGCGATCATGAAACTGATTGACGTTCTCCGCAGTGATTTGAATCTTTTTTGATATTTTGGTTCCTGTATTCTCTTCAGAAGAAGGGTAGAACTGACAAACCAAGCAATATAGCAGACAGATGATAATAAAACATGAATACCGCTAGTAATCAATACAAATGAAGGCCATTTGAATGTGTAGTAACTCATGATTAAAATTGAAACGAAAATTTCTATAAGGGCAAAGAGCCCGAAATAAAATTTCCATTTCTTATCCCAGCGCTCCTTTGCTTGAAATATTTCAATGTAAGTCCAAAAAAAACCGGTATTTGCCAAACCGTTGAATATCTGCGCTAAACCGAACCCTACCCAAGTTTCTTCACCTCCCAAGTTTTCCCATCCGAGCAGATTATCGAAGCTTGCAAACAACATTGCGAGGCTAAGACAGAGGAATACGAAAAATAAGCCCATAGAAACGCGGTTCCGCTTTTTTTGATGTTTTCGATATATTAAAAATGTTAAGAAAAACCCAACAATTGCAATCGTTATCTGGAAAAACCCGTGAAGTCCCCATAAATTTTCGGGAATTGGAAGGATGCTTGCCATTTTTTTAAACCTAAATATCTATGATAAGATCAAACCTAAAAAGTTATGTTTTAGCTCTTTAACTTTTTTCTTAAGAACTTGACATCCTTCCATTCAACATCATC
>CAZEPC010000443.1:0-3930 GCA_964513765.1 uncultured archaeon | reverse complement strand
AATAGGGGATAAATTTTTGATTGGCAAGGCCTATAATACGGGCCCTTATGGGGAGCCTTCTTGGTGGTCTTCTGATGCCCGTGATGGAGGATTGTTATGGATAGTATTGGGAAGAATTGATATTTGGACACAAGAAAAAGCAGAATATTATTATAAACGCGGATTTGTATATTATCACAAATTGATAAGAACGGATGGTGCAATGTACCACCCCACGAAAATAGTATGGCTTATGCACATCGGAGTTTGGTTCTTTACTTTTGATGGAGGTCCCTTCACGGACATGACACCTTATAGAGTACGTCCGGGAATAGACAGAAACTTCCCATCGAATGCGATGACACCTTATCCAGATCTTCCCATGTAAGGATGTACAGACGTGAATTGCAAACAGATTTTGGCCATTTTTTGAAATTACGGCCAAGGTTTCTTTTTTTTACCACTCTTTAATTTTGTTTGGGGGAATAATCACACAAATCTATAATACTTTTTTTTAAATCAGATGGTAATTTCTTTTTAATTTTCCTATCGGCAGTTATCAACTTCATATCCATTTCCAATGCAATTGCAACATAAGATGCATCATAGATTGATAAATCATAGTTTACTGAAATTTTGATCATCATACTACGGATATTTCTAGTGATGGCAATCCTTTCAATCCCATAATCATCAATAGTTTGTCCTATCAGATTTAAACTTTCAATGTCAAAAATTTTTGAATATTTAAGGGCATTTAACACTTCAAAATAAATAAGGGAGGGAGAGAAAAGCAAAATCTCACCATTAATGTATTGTTCCATAAGAGCTTGTGCATCAAAGGAATTTTTTTCATCAATAAACCATTTAGCCATAACACTTGCATCAATCACCATATTCAAAGGCATTTTATCTATCTCCTCTTATCACGAAATTTTCGAATCACATTGGTGGTATTGAATCCTTCAGGGGCTTTTTTCCGTAATTTTTGGGTCATGAGTACTGCTCTTGCAAGATTTTTCTCTTTCTTTTCTTTTATTACTTCTTTAATATGATTTCGAATAATTTCACTCCAATTCAACTCTGAATGCTTATTCATTTGTTCCTTAAGATCATCATCAACCCTTACACTTATTTTACTCATATGTATATAAAAGTCATACGTATATATATTTCTTAGTTAGATAGATTTTTTTAATATAAAGATCAAAGATTTTTATTCCTCAATTCGATATATACAATAACTTAATTTATTCACAAGAGATTATCGATATGTACCTAAAAAGAGTTAAATCCGAAGGATTGGCCCATTTTTCCTATATTTTGGGTTCCTTAAACGAGGCAGTGGTAATAGATCCCCGGCGCGATATTGATATTTATCTGGAAACTTGTCATGAAATGGGATTTTCAATTAAATACATTCTTGAAACCCATAGAAATGAGGATTACATCATAGGATCCCGGGAGATTAAGAAAAAGATTAGAGATGCCGAGATTTTCCACGGAAATGACCTCCCCTATGAATACGGAAATCAATTAGAGGACGGACAAATGCTGGAATTTGGAGATTGCAAAATAAAAGCCCTCCACACACCAGGTCACACATTAGGAAGCTTTTCATATGTCGCGTACGGAGAAGAATTCTCCCAACGTCCCTTATATGTATTTACCGGGGATGTTTTATTTGCCGGAGACACGGGTAGAACCGACTTTTACGGAGAGGCCCGAAAAGCGGAAGTTTCGGGAAAATTATATGACAGCATTCAAAAAATTTTTGAATTAGGAGATGACATTATTCTTTATCCTGCACATGGAGCGGGTTCGGTTTGCGGATCAAGTATCCAAGAAAGAGAACCTACCACAATCGGGATTGAAAAAAAAGTGAATCCTAAGTTGATGATGTCAAGGGAAGCATTCGTGGAAATGAAAGTAAATGAACACCACGAGTATCCACCCTATTTTAAAAAGATGGAGGAATATAACTTGGGAACCGCACCCTTTGTATCAGAAAGGACATTCCCCGTGGCATTAGGACCGAAGAAAGTTTTGAACATGAAGGGAAAGGGCGCACAAATTGTAGATGTACGAAGGCCTCCCGGATTTGGGGGCGCACACATTGAAGGGGCGCTTTCTATATGGTTGGAAGGTATTCCGTCGTTCGCAGGCTGGTTCTTAGATTATGAAAAACCGATCATTTTAGTTTTGGATTCCGCCGAGGACATCCATATCGCAGAAAAATACCTAAATAGAATTGGCTATGATAATATTGCGGGATATTTACTCAATAGCATGCTTTCATGGTATATGAATGCACTTCCGATTGAACAAAACAAAATGATCACCGTGCAAGAATTGAAAGAGAAAATCGATAACGAAGAGGATGTACATATCTTAGATGTGCGATCCGTGGAGGAAAGGGAAGAAGGATATATCCCTAATACCAATCACATTTATGTCGGACATATTGAGGGCAAATTAGAGAAAATCCCAAAATCAAAACCAATTATCGTCCATTGTACGGTGGGATATCGGGCTAATATTGCCGCCAGTATCCTCCTTAAAAACGGACATAAAGATGTTAGCGTCGTGCTAGGAAGCTCGAAAGCATGGGAAAAAGCCGGGTATGAAGTACAACAAACCAACATGTAGAATGTATATAGATAAACAAATTTAATTTCCTTTTTTGATTAATTTTTGTTATGAATAATGAAACAAAAAAGAGAGTGTTATTAATCGGCATTGATCAAGCCATTCTCGATCTCTTTGAACGTTATATCGATGAGGGCATCATGCCAAACCTAAAAGAATTAATTGACGGTGGATTTATTAGCGAAGCATTTTCAAGTCCCCCTTGCGATACTCCGACAAATTGGACCACGATTGCCACAGGTGCCACCACAGGAAGACATGGAAGTACCAGTTTCTACCCGCATAAGATTGGAGAACCTTTTGAAAAAGGACTGCAAAAGCGATCGCGTTCCCAACTTGCCGAGTTCTGCCAGGCAGAATATATTTGGGATGCGGCCGATCGAGCAGGGTTGAAATCATTTATCATTAACTACCCTGCAGGATGGCCAGGAAACCTTAAACACGGGGTAATGAGCAGCTATACTTGGAACGTTCCAGAGTGCCCTAAGAGAATCTTTCAGAAAGCTAAGAAAAGAACATACAAACAAGGACATAGTAATAAATCCCGGAACATTTCTCTGGTGGAAAATGAAGACATAAGAGACAAATGCAATTCAAAATTGGAACCCTTGAAGATTAAACTCACAATAAAGAATTCTACGGAAGAAAGTTTTGCTTATATAACCGGAAAGGAGACATACGATACACTCACACTACTAAGAAATAGAAAGGATGAAAATAAAGTTAGCCACGTGAAAATTGGTGAATGGTCCAATTGGCTCAAATCTCCGATCAAGAAGAAAGATGATGAGCACATTGATGTCTTATACAAAATCAAACTCTTGAAGGTAGATGGAGAAGGCGAAAAGATCAGACTTCAATATTCCTCCATTTTTACCATCGATGACTGGGTTAAACCCCGTAAATATGCAGAAGGATTAATTAAGAATGCATTGGGCGGGGAGGTGAGTTATTCCTCAGAGGTAGAATATATGATTGAGGGTGAAATAGAAGATTTCTTGGTAGAGGCCCAATCCGAATGTGATGGAATTAAAAAGTCATTACATTACATGAAAAAAGAAATAGACTGGGATTTGGCTATGTTCCATATTCATTTTTTGGACAGCGTAAATCATTATACCTTGGGATATCTTTATGAGGACTCACCTCTCAGAAAAGAGGACCCAGATTATATCCCCGCTGCGGAAAAGAATTCAGAAACGGCCTATAGAATTATAGATGTGATGCTCGGATATATTAAAGAAAAAGTAATAGATGAAAACACGGTGGTTTTTCTGGTTTCAGATCACGGCGCAATTCCGG
>CAZEPC010000442.1:0-3936 GCA_964513765.1 uncultured archaeon | reverse complement strand
AATTATTATTTGGGATTAGCTTGAGAGCGTCCTAATTTCCTCTTCCGTTAAATCGTATAAATCATACACCAATTGGTCCAATTCTTTTTCTAATTTGATTGTTTCCTTCCCTGCCTTCTTTTTATTGATTATTTTATCCACCATATTAGAAATAGGGGCGGGATCTTCGGGGATATAAATTGGAATTCTCATAAATTGGTTTTTATCGATTTGCAGTAGGTCACCCGTGTGTTTTAACTTTTCTTCCATGTAAAAATGGAATAGTCTTGAATTTAACAGCCCCGTGATGTATTTTAAATCCACCCTGTTGGTTTTTACCCAGAATAAATTTGCAGATCCATAAAATGGCTCCTCGGTGATCATAAATTTTCTGCCCTCCGTTCTTTTGGCGAAGACCATTTTTTCCCCTTCCTTGAAAAAAGACTCATCTCTTGCCCACCATAACTGGAACCAAGAAAGATTTCCCTCCCTCACTTCCCTTCGATCTTCCAGCTGGGGCTTAAATGGTTCTAACTTTTGTGTAATATGGGGGCACTGGTCCAGCTCTTTTTGGGAAAAACTGTCCTTGTGCAGATAAAAAATATACTCGTCCGTATCGGGAGTGATATATCGGTGGGTATGGGTATGATACATTCGTACATATTTTTGTTCTGTTTTGGTAAATGTATCTCTCTGTTTTTCTTTGATAACAAATGCCTCATCGGGACCCCCAATTATTCCTTGAATGATTTCATTCCTTTTATCAAACTGGAAATTTTTCTTCTGGTCCATTTTGAGCAAAATTGGCATTTTATCGGGCGAACTAAAGGTTAAATTTGCCTTTTCATCATAATGTTTTGGGATATCACATTCTATTCTCTTTAATTTCTCTCCTTCAACGGGTGAGTGAAGCAATTTTTCAATTTCCCATAGAGAAAGGTCTTCCACGAACTTCAGATAGTGTATGGGATGTGTGGTGTTTGAAGTATTTTTTTGCAGAATGAATATCATGGTTTGTTGCCCTGCCCCCCTAAATATTTTATTCGGTCCGAAATCGATGATTGTTTTTATTTTAGAATACTGGTACATGTATTTGCGCATGTTTGAAGCCGCTTTACTCTCCATCCACTGGTTTTTTGCGATGTAACTGAGGATCCCTTTGTTCTTTAAAAGTTTAAGTCCCCGGCATACAAATAAATGCCATATGTCTGTTTTTCCTTGATAGCATTCTTTCTGATGTAAGCCCATAAATGCGTCCTTATTCTTATCCTCCTTGATATAGGGAGGATTTCCTACAATAATGTCAAATCCGTTCTTGTGCTTGTCGATATCGTGCTCCTTCCCGAAAATTTCATAAAATTCAATACCCCAATAAAACGGTTGAAGCTGCTTAAGCTCTCTTGGTGAGATTCTGCGCTCCAGTTCAATTGTGTCCACCCATTTCCAGAAACCCCGTATGACCTTCTTTATTTTGGTTGATAATCTTCCCGGATCATTGTATTTCTCATAATCAAAAGATGTGGTGGGATATATGGAACTAACGGTCCCCCGTCGATGATATCCCATGATTCCGTCGTGGGGTTGAATGTCTTGCTCATAGTTAATCGGATTTGGTTTTTTCAAGTGAATTTTAAAAGTTTTAATCCAGGATTCCGAATTTATTTTTTTTATCTTCCCTAATAGGTTCTTTTTGTCCCCTAATTTTAAAATATCTCTTCTCTCAATTTCGCTTTCCTTACAATATAGTTGATCCAGTGCCCCCCTCAGCCCCCTCATATTTTCATCAAGAAATTTCCTTATTTCCCTCGATATTTTCGGAGATTTTGTTTCGCGGTATTTTCTTTTTTTTTCCTGCAATGTCAACAATATTTCAGCCACATCTTTTTCATCTTTGTGTTCTCCGAACCATTCTTCAATTTTTCTCTGTTTTCCTTTGAGAATCCTCTGAATCTTTTTCGTGTTTGGCAGTTTTACATATCCGAGGAGAGAATTACCGGGTATGATGTTATAATCGATATTTGGAAGCGGTTCGATGTTATTCGCACGTGGATCCATGTCGGAAAGAATTGAAAGCCATAGCCGGAGTTTTGTGATTTCAACACATCCCCTTTGAATATCGACCCCGTAAATATTATTTGTGATGATCTGCCGTTTTATGAAATATGTTTCCGACCCATATGTCTCAATTATTTTGCGTTCTTCCTGAAATACGGGTTGATTATTTTGTTGTAGGATTGAAATGCATTTTTGGTAGATATCAATAAGACAGTATTCTGCCGATATAAGGAAGGCCCCCGATCCGCATGATGGATCGCAGATTGACAGATTTTTTAGAATATCAAAATAAAGACAGCTGATGTGCTCAATCTCTTGCTCTGAAAAATCCGATTGGTCTAAAAGCTGATCAATGCGGCGATAGTCGGTTTTGAATTTCTTATTTAATTTTTTGACCAGATAAGGAGATATGGATTTGTGGGTGATGAAATTAGTGATTTGAGCGGGTGTATAGTACGATCCGGTGTCCTTTTGTACCACACTTTTCTCATATATGTGTCCAAGGACACTGGGGGTAATCGCAAATGGATCATTTCTCTTCTCTTCTATTATCCATTCATAGCCGTTAAAAACCGTCAATAATTCGTCCCAGAAGGCATTGGGTATGCTAATGGGAATATTCTCCCCCGTTTTTATTTCAAGCCCCTCAACTTTTGTGAATAATCCTCCGTTGAGGTAGGGAATAGTTGGAAATTTCTTTACAACATTTGGATCCCTCCTTTTGCGTTCTTTATTGAGCATTTGAAAAAAAAGAGGGTGAAGATGATCTTTATAGAAATTTTCATCCCTCGCCATTTCCTTATATCGGTTCATAAGAAAATTTGCAGGTAATATGCCTTTGACTTGTAAAAAATAGAGGAAAATTATTCGATCCAAAATAATTTGGGCCAAAAGTTCCGGATCGGATGCCCCTTCAATTGATTCCCCTAATTTTTCTTTTAATCTCTTATAATTTTGGTAAAAATGATTAACAACCCCATGTACATCAAACAGCTCATAGATTGATTGATTCTCATTTCCCTCTTCGAATTCAAGATTTTCTATTTTTTGTAAAAAGCTCTGCCTGGTGGTCGGCGGATACTCCTTGTTTTTATCATACACTACGGTATCTGGGTGTCCATAAAGTCTTTTAAATATGAATAGTTCAAAATCCTCTTGAATAATTAGTAAATGGTTGATATATGGTTTATTTTTCCCTTCTTTCCTAAATTGTTTTTTTCCTTCTTTCCTGTATTGTTTTTTTCCTTCTTTCCTGTATTGTTTTTTTCCTTCTTTCCTAAATTGTTTTTTTCCTTCTTTCCTGTATTGTTTTTTTCCTTCTTTCCTGTATTGTTTTTTTCCTTCTTTCCTAAATTGTTTTTTTCCTTCTTTCCTGTATTGTTTTTTCAGTTCATTTGAAATAGTCCGATTTAATTCTTTTTTGAATATGAGGCGGATGTGATGCACATTATCTATTTTGAAGAGATCTTTATCTGTCGATAACGGCTGAATCCCCTTTCCGGTGAAAAAGGTTTCTATATCCGTTCTTGAACTTATTTCCATAAAATCCATAATTTATAATTCTAAAAGGAAAAAAAGCTTATATAGGTGTTGTTTTTGTAGAATGAAGATCTCTTTGATTGCCAATGATAAAGAATGCTGGAGGCTTATTACTTTTGATAGAGATGTTGAATATTTGATTGAAAGACTATTAGTATTCAACCCTAAATTAAGATAAAAATGAAAATCATATAAAGTATGTAAAAAAAGTCCTCCTCATGGGGTTAGTGTAGTAAAGTAAAAAAATGGAATAAATAATTTCCTATTGAAATTCCCTATTGATTTATCGATGTTTTGCTTTTTTCCTGAAGATTACTGCGGCGGCGGCTACAACTATTCCGATGGCAAGGATAGGATATCCTG
>CAZEPC010000441.1:1546-3970 GCA_964513765.1 uncultured archaeon | reverse complement strand
AAGAAAGGATCGGGGGCCGCCCCTCACCAGGTGAAAAACATGTCGGGATCTATGGGAAATATTTGGAGGTAAATGGTTGGAGATGGGAATCCCAATCCCTCCTCCTTGCTTTCCTTTTCTTCGGCTTTATTTTTTGAGATAATCCCATTTTTCGGCATTTTAATCCAAAATAAATTCCCTTCTATTATCACTTTTAGAACGAATGCCTTCTAATAGGAAATTTCCTTCCAAAATGACCCTTCCCGAGCGGGCTTTTCGGTTTTAAATACATCTAAACGGTAGGGGAATTGAGGATCGCGAATCGAAGATGATCATAAGTTCCCCCACAAAATCCCATCCCAAAAAAAAACATACCAAGAACCCTCAATAAATAGGGACATAATGATGGAAAATATGGGGAGAAAGATTCGGGATACCGAAAAATACCGAGAAGATCGAAAAAATGAACGAACATACACAAATGCACAAAAAGAAGAATACCCAGAAAAAGAAGGTTAGGAATACCCCTACCCCTGCGTCTAAAAATCGGCATACGCATACGATGAAAAAAACGCATATTTTTGCCCGAAACATCGAACATATGAGCATCGAGCAGCGCTTCCGATCCGTAGTATCGGAGGAGGATTGAAGCTGTCCTTGCACGGAAAAAAGAATGAACAAGCCATGCACCATACATCCACCGCAATAAAGATCACAAGGGATGATGCAAAAGCATCTCCTTACTGCGCCCAATTCGAACGGAATCTCGGAATTGTCTCCGCCCAAGAGCAACAAACCCTCCGCACCTCGAGGGTTGCCGTGCTGGGGGTAGGCGGGATCGGCGCACCTCTTTTGCTGAATTTATGCCACTCCGGCTGCCGGGATTTCGTGCTGGCCGATTTCGATAGGGTGGAGCTTTCAAATCTCAACCGCCAACCCTACACCCGCGGGGATATCGGTCGTTATAAGGTGGAGGCGGCGGCGGATAAGGTTTTTGCCCTCAACCCGGATGCGGAAATCACGCTTACCAAAAAGATCACCGCTGCCAATCTCGGCTCCCTCTTGGAGGGGGTAGATGCGGTGGTACTGAGTTTGGACGGGCCGGTGGGTTCGATTATGGTGGCACGCGAGTGCAGAAAGAAGGAAATTCCCATGGTCGAAGGGTGGGCGACTCCCCTGGTCTTTTCGCGCTGGTTTACCCGGGACTCGATCGATTACGAGCATTGCTACGGGCTTACCACCCATGAGCTTACGATCCAAGAGATTGCGGAGGATTCGCGGGTGCAGGGTCGCATACGGCGGGCATTCATGCATTTCTTTCTCACCATTCCGGGCATTAAGGACCATTATCGCCACGATGAGACCGCCTATCGGCGGATGATGGCGGGGGAGATCGGGCTCAGAAGTTTTGCCCCGATGGTGTGGGCCGAATCCATCTATCTCGCCCATGATGTTATCTTTGCCGGGCTATTGGACAGAAAAGAAAAATGCCTGGCGCCCCTGGTACGGGGCTTTGATTATGCCCGAATGCAGGAGGTGGAATACAATCCCCTTGAAAACAAAGGGGCTTTAGGGGGATAAGATCATTTCTTTGGATTTTTTTCTTTATATTTTTTTCTTTATTTTTTTTATATCAAAACCCCTTATCCATATCCTCTTTATATCCTTTATTTGGAGTAAAGCTCCACATCCAAACGTTTCTAATATATGTCCTGTTTAGTTTCTATTTCATCTTGAAATAAAGCTTTTTAGCTTTTTTCCTATTACACTTTGTAAAAGAGGGATCAACTTTTCGATTTTTCAATTTCAATTGGTAATAGAGGCATTTTTCCTTAAAAATGGAGAGAAGAGAGAAATGAAAGATATTCAACCCAACTAGAAAGGGACCACAAAATTGATAAGGGCCAAATATCACAGACACGAGAGGCATAGATATCACACTACGAAAGTGAAAAACACAAAAAAAAGGAGGGGGCTTCAGCACGCGAGGAACGATTGGGGTTCCCACGGTACGAATGTCAGGGGGCGATTGAGGTATTTTTGATGCTGAAGGAGGCTCCATCCCAGGGCCCATACAAACGAGATGGTCGGGGCGCACAATAACCCCAACACAATAATAACGGCCAACTGGTTCGCGGCGGGCTTTGGGCTAAAAAGAAGCTGCTGAAGTAATCTTGTACCGGGCTTGCTTGCACCCGAACCCGGGCGAACGAACAGCGGAAAAATGGTCGGTATCACGGTCGGCACATTCTTTGCAATTCCCACAATACTATGAACTAGGTTCATCGGCATCTATCCCTATGAGAGATCGTTTTTATAAAAAGGTGAAAATAATGGGGGAAAAAATCCAGCCCCGAGATCGGAAAACAAAACAAGGATACAAAAACAATGATACAAAAACAATGATACAAAAACAATGATACAAAAAATGGATATCGGATCTCC
>CAZEPC010000441.1:0-1446 GCA_964513765.1 uncultured archaeon | reverse complement strand
GATACAAAAACAATGATACAAAAACAATGATACAAAAAATGGATATCGGATCTCCGTAAATCTTGCCGCCTATAACTTGGGAGGGATGTCACCCCTTGCTTTTTGCTTCTTTTTGCGGATCACCATCATGATCGATACGCCCGGAACGGCGGTGCATGAAAGGAGGGCGATCCCGAATTTGGTATCCGCGCCCATCGTGTATCCTCCCAGCCCGCCTGGTTCTCCGTCATCCTGGTCGGTCGATGATCGGTCCGATCCATCCCCCGAATTCCCCCCATCGGCGGCTTTTGCCTCCAAAAATTGCGTATAGTTGAAGGTAAAATCTTCGGACAAGGGCCCGATGAGATCATCGGTAAAATTCATCTGCACGCGGAATCGGTCGGTATCGGGGATGGTGAGCATTGCCTTCCCGATTGAAAGGCAAAAATTCATCCCCTCACCGGGATCATGGGCAACTGCGGCGATGTCCCCCGAATCAAAATCCTCAATCGGCCCGGAAGAGGCTCCCTCCCCCTCCGCATACACCGCAGCCGAAGGAGAAAGGCAGTCAAGCACCTCCCCGCACGCTTCTACCGATACGCTGACCTCAAATACCTCGGGATGATCCAGCACGATCATATCCGCCTCCCCCAAGCCATCAAACCGGACTTGCAGGGGGGCGCGGTAACTTCGGAGGCCGATCGAAAATTCCAAGGTCGGTCCCCATACAAAGGGATCGGGGGCACTTCCGTTGTACTCGGGGACTACCTTTCCCGAAAGCCACCACGAACCGAACCAGCCGTCGAACTCGCTTTCATCCCCTACAATCCTTAACCCCTCGATTGAATCCCCATCAATAAGCGAAATTGGCGAGGCGACCGCGACCCCGTAATCGTAGGTCTGCCCCGGGATTTGGCGGTCGGGCATATCCACATACACCTCCCGATATCGGGAATCACGGGCGCGATGGATAAACCCCAAGATGTCGTAATCCAAATATGGGCATTCCGCTTGGCTGGTAATGTTCGCTCCGGCGCTCGAGGATATTGCGGGTAGGAACTCGTGGTATACGGGACGGGCATCGGGATTTTCCCCCAATCCCAGGTGGGCGGTCAGCCTCAGAAAGTCGGTCTTTTCCCGCGGGTCCAGGGTTACCCAATCGGCGGACAGTATTGCGATACATTGCTCCGACAATGCTTCATAATCCACGGAGGCGGCGGAACAGCCTGCCTGAGACAAGATCTCCAGTGCCCTTATCCCGTAATAGGTGCCCGCATACTCATTCAAATGGTCTTGTCGAAATAATAACTCCGAACCGCTCCCTTCCCCGAGCCACGAGTAAATGTAATCCGCGGTTCCGTCCAGCTGGGCTTGGGTGAAATATTCCGAGAAGGTTTGTCCCTCGTTATACGCAAAGAGCCATTGAAGGGATTGCAGGGCCATGTAGGTGGTTTGAAGGTCGGCGGG
>CAZEPC010000440.1:0-3975 GCA_964513765.1 uncultured archaeon | reverse complement strand
CCCTTTCTCGTAATTTTTTGTTTAATTGTTGGCAGTTTATTTTGGCCGAATCGTTTACCTTAATCCCCAGAACAGGTGTTTCTGGTTCGGTTGCAATATAGACTTGTTCAATGGATTCCAATTTTTCTTTCAAATATTGTGTCAATTCCCACGCTCTCTGGGTGACTTTTAGGAACCCTTTCATTCCAAGCTTGTGCATTAATGCCCAAAATGAGATCGCAGATGCTGCGGGACGGGTTCCCAGAATATTAAATGATTTAAATCCTCCACCTGCCAAATATGGGATAATAAATCCGTGGTCTTCAAGCAAGTCATCTCTGACCAAAATACCCCCCGATGGATTAATTCCCATTCCAAATTTATGGGGATCCACCGTATAAGTATTAATTTCTGGGATTGATAATCCGAATTTTGGTAATTTATGTCCTAATTGCTTAAGAAATGGGAGTACCAATCCTCCGAATGCTCCATCCACATGGAAAAAAAGGTTCCGTTCTTTTGCTATTTTTCCCATTTCTTTTAAAGGATCAACCAATCCTAATGCGGTAGTTCCCGCCACTCCGACGACTGCGATGGTATTATCGTTGATGAGTGATGTATAATGCTCCAAATCAACTTGGTATCCCTTTTTTAGTCTGGCCTTTTTAAGTTCCAAGTCCATCAAGGTCGCTGCCTTATCGAAGCTATAATGTGCGGTTTCTGGCATAACTATCTCGGGATTTGAAATGTTCTTTCCATGGATTTTCTTGGCTAAAAGCATGGCAATTAAATTTGCTTCTGTTCCTCCAGAAACAATGTTCCCACTCACATGAGGATCACCTAAAAGGGACCCAATTATTTGGATTGTTTCCTTTTCTAGATCTTTCGCACCCCTAACCAGTCCTGGATCTCCTAAATTTTTCCCGATATATTTACTGTAAATTTTTCGTGCAAATCCATGTCCCGGCTGTGTCATAGCCCCTAAAATCTTCCCACTATGATAGGTTAAATCATTTGAGAGCCTCTGATCTAATTTAGACATTATTTTATCAGAATCTTTTCCCCGAAAATCCAATTTGCCTTCAAATTGAGAGTCGATTTCATTGGGGAGAAGAGACTCCGAAAAGGAATGAACAGTCCGATTATCGCCGATTTTTTGCATTTTTCTTCCGCTAGAATGAAAATAATACGCTTCCATATATTCCTTAAGAATTCACTAGTATATACTAATATAATTTTTCCTTCAAAGAATTGTATTATTTAGGTTTATGATCTTTTCTTATAATAAAGAGTTTTTAGTCCTTGGTTAAGGGTTCAAAGATATCATCTTTTTCCAGGATTGCTATCCCGGTCTTGTTCCCAATGACTTCTATTTGGATGTTCCAATCAAAATCTTGAAGATCCACTTTATTGGGTATATTATCTGCAATAGGGGGTATAAGGTCTTTGGTCTTTAAGTTGGTGTTTCTTTTCCTCATGGTTATCCGAAAGGTGGTCTCTGGCTCCTTACATATTTTTGTATTTTTCACAAGTTTGCGGGCCGCTTGAATTATTTTATCCTTTTCTGAGGGGACTACGGTATCAATAGGTATGATTTTTTTCACAAATTGCACATAGTTATCTTGTGATTCCCTTGAATTTTTATTAAAGGGGGTAATTTGAGCTTGAAATTCATCTTGTTTCTCTTCTGCACCCTTGAAATAACTAATAACTTTTCGAGGCTCAATAGAGACCTCGGCCAAGACTAAACCGGGAACATTCGATTCGTATATTAAAGCATTTTCTTGATCTAAGCCTAAAAAATTGAACCACAATTCTGCTTCCGCTTGATCTTCATATTTACTTCCCGTTGAAATGATTAGATTAAAATTCATTGTTTTTTCTCCTATTATTCTGCTTCTTCTATTTGTTTAAAAAAGATTTTAAGCATATCGGCCGAAATAATTCCTATTTGGATAACCTCAGCAGTTGTTTTATCGGTGATCCTAATAGTCGTCAAAGGCTCCAATGTGCTTGATGGTCCTTCTTGGACCTTTCCTGCATCAAATGCTATTTTCGTCATTTGAGCACCGAAAGATTGGAGCATTTCCTGAGGATCGTGGACATCTAATCCGGGCTCAGTAATGGGGTAAAATCCCAAAAGTAAAGGCGGATGGTTCATTTTTTCCAACCAATCAAAAATAGCCACATTCACAAAATGGTGATTTGCTAAAAAGAGCTGGACTATCGGAAAGTTATCCAAAATATCTTGGGGAAATGAGTTTTTTTTTAATGTAATCGGTCCTTTTTTGGGCTTTAAGGATAGTATTAGGTTTCCTGGCCAATATTCTTGTGCAAATTTCTGAGCCATATCGGGAAACTCAGCAAATTTTTCCAAATGTTTTTTTTTATTTGATATCATAATAAGATTCTCATAAACTTGTGGGCCGAGTAGAAGCAGTAGTTTTTGATATACTGCCTTGTGGAAAGGATTTGCTGCTATACAATATCCTCCATTTTCGATAGGCATCACGAAAAAATCACCGTTTTGATAAATATCCTCAAGATATTTGAAAAATATATCCCATCGGTCTTTTTGATCTTCTTGAAATTTGACTATAAAACCCATATAAATAATAAAATCAATGATTTCTCATAATTTTTTCCTAACAAGTTGAATCCTTGGAAAAGAAAATCATTGGCTATATTTTTTGATTTTTTGAAATCTGGGGATAAAAAATAAAAATTTTAATTAATCCAAAAGACAAAATAAAAATAGATAAAAAAAACTAAATGATTTATTATGTCATCACGAGCAAGTACTACATCGGCATCCTCTACAAAAGGTGCCCCGAAATCAGCAAGGAGTGCTTTAACAAATTTTGGATCCATAATGATCTTGGGTATTTCCTTGGGATTGATAATTCAAGCAGCAATCTCGCTTGTGGAAGAATCTCGACTTGCCACTCCAAGATTTCAAACGAGTTTAAGTTTCATCATCTTACTCTCCGCAATAATGTTTATTTCTACTATCATGGTTCTATTACGTGAGAGAATGACTTTTAGCCTATCAGAAGCATGGTATAGTATAATCTGTACAATTTCTTTAATAATTATCCTAATCATTGTTCCTATTGAATTGAATGAATATAATATTCTAAATTCATTAGCAGAAGTTGGATTGGCAGGGGATGCTTTAGTGATTTATTCAATTAGACCAAACTATGGTCCCGAAGCCAATAAAAGGATTTATCAAGCGTATGCAAGCATTATTGCATTTATCGTGGCATTCATTATCCTTTTTGAAGGATTATTTATTAAATTTTGGTTTGAAATTGATGATTATGCGGGGGCGGGAACTTATCCAGATAATGAACAATATATTGAATATTACATCAGAACATTGGCATCGGGAACTGGGGCCCTTGAGGCATATAATTCGATGATAAATGCTGGTGTTATTATAATTGTTGCTGCGGTAATAATTATGTTTTTCTCGGTTATTCGAAAAATTATTGGACCTTTAATCTGTTCAATTATTATTTTCGGGGCGACTATTATGGTTTTCATCGGTCTAATTTTATTTGATCAAAACTTTAATACTTTATCACAAATATTTGCAACCGAATTCAGAAGTAATAACCCACTTCTTATTATAGGGGGTGCTAGCAATCCGGCCCCACCTGTTTATCGAATTGGGATATATCTGGTAATCGTCGAAGGCCTTACTGCTGCTTTAATGCTCTACGCAAGCTTTGCCGCGAAACCAATAGATAAATGGCGAAGAAAGAGAGATCAATTAATTGCTGCAGCAGAGGTATCAACCCGAGAACAAAGATTACCCCAAGCCGTTAAATATTTAGAGGCTGCTGCTGAATATTCATCAAAAATCAACGAAGAGGATAAGGCGATTGAATTACTCACCAGAATTAAGCAAATTCAAGATAAAGCCATCAAAATGAGGAAATCCCAGGCAGCACAAAAAGCAAAGCGTGAATATAAACGGCAACAAAGGGC